>CAKSAW010000121.1 GCA_934437695.1 uncultured Blautia sp.
ATGACAAGAGTCGGACTTCACTGCGCCCCCAATGCGCACAAAACCCTTGGAACTTATCCTGAGGGGACACTGCGTTTTTCCTTTGGTCCTGAAAATACAAAAGCTGAAATAGATATTGCACTGCAGGCATTATCTGCATTATGAGGAGATTTTCACCATGGAATTTAAACAATTAGAAGCATTTGTCGCTGTCGTAGATTATGGCAGTTTCTCAGAGGCAGCGCGCCGCCTCTATCTGACTCAGCCAACGATCAGCGCACATATACGCTCTCTGGAAGATGAACTTCACATGAAGCTGATCATCCGCACTACAAAGAAAACAACCATTACAGCCAAGGGATATCAGCTTTACGACAGTGCTGTCCGTATGCTTGATATCAGGAATAATCTGCTGGAGAATTTCACAGGGGCCCACAAGCATATGATAGACCTTTCTGCATCTACCATCCCCTCCTCCTATCTGCTGCCGGAACTTCTTGCAGCCTTTGGTAAAACTCATCCTGATGTTTACTTTCATTCTTTTCAGTCAGACAGTTCTGAATCTATCAGCCGGGTACTGGATGGAACTGTAGATCTGGCTCTGGTTGGACAGAATACACGGGATGAGAGCTGTGTATTTATCCCATTCTGCGATGATGAGCTTGTGATCGCAACTCCTGTAAATGAACATTATCTCTCCCTGCAGAATGAGCGGATCTCTTTCCATGATTTCATTGAAGACCCGATCATTATCCGGGAAAAGGGATCCGGTACCAAGAAAGAAATGGATCTTTTTCTGGAGCGCATAGGTGTCAGTGCAGGCAGTCTCAACGTCATTGCACGCATGAATGATCTGGAAAGTATTAAGAAATCTATCGTAAATGGCCTTGGGATCTCTATCCTCTCCTTACGGTCTGTTGCTGATCTGCAGAAAACAAAACAGATCCTTGTCTTTCCGCTGGGAGAATCTGCCCACAAGCGCAGTTTCTATATTGTATACAGTAAAAACAGGATTCTGAAACCCCATGTAAAACAGTTTATCCAGTTTGTACGGGACTACTATACATTTTGACAAAATCCCAGCCGGAAGCCGGGTACAAAAAATGAGGACCTCTGCATGGTGGATAAATCTTTCTCTGTTATATCCACCAGTCAGTATATCCTGATCGAATTTCTCTGTTTAATTTTGAATCATCAACAATCAGTATCTTTGGCTTATTCATTATAACTTGTGCCCTTTCTCAGACACGCTTCAGCATGACTATACAAAAAGTACCATCAGATATTCCTTTTTTCACAGGATCTGACAGTACTTTCCGCATATGATCACAGATTTTTCTTCTTATAAATAAACCATGAGGCAGCTGCTGTAAACACCAGAAGGTAGATCAACAGGATCATAATGCCTCTGTAATTTACTGCCTCTCCTGCTGAGATGCTTCTCATCAGATGGCTGGTCTGGGATAATGGCAGGGCTGATACAAACTTGCCTACAAATCCCGGTAATTTCTCAGTAGAGAAAAAGGTATTGCACAGGTATGCCATAGGCATAATGATATAGTTTGAAAATCTGGGCACATCTGCATGGCTTTTTGCCAGAAATGAAACAACCACTCCAATTGCAGAGAATACTGCTCCATTCAGAAACATTGCCAGAAATGACCAGCCATTAAAGATAAGTCCTGTGTCAATAGGAGCTGTAAGAAGCAGAATGATTCCGCCTGCATACAGACCACGAAGACTTCCTCCTATGATCTGACCGGCAATAAACTGCCACAGAGGTGTCGGTGAGATCATTACCTGGTCAAAGGCTTTCTCATAAAGTCTCTGTACATTCAGATTCTGTGCGATCGCATTAAAGCTTCCATTCATAGTTGTCAATGATACCACACCCGGGATCAAAAAGTTCAGGTATGGCTGTCCATGAGAAGTAGTCTGGATCCCCATTCCAAATACGATCAGATACATTAATGGTGCGATCATTGCTGCCAGTGTGATCTTATAGAAATCCCGGCGAAATTCCACCCACTTCTCCCATAATATTGTTATAATTCCCATATTTTTTCTCTCCAGGTTATTTTATATTTAAATGTTTTCCGGCTCTTTCCACAAAGACATCTTCCAGCGTAGTCTCACGAAGAGAAGCCTGTCCTGTAAGATTTTCCAGATACCGGATCGCATCCTGGCGGGTATGGAAATAATGATTTAATGTTCCCTCTGCAGTCATCTCGTCTACTGTATAAGCGCCAAGACTCTCGATCAGTGCAGAAGGAGTACTTACCTCTTCCAGTTTTCCGTGATCCATCAATGCCACACGGTTACAGAGATTCTGGGCTTCTTCCATATAATGAGTTGTAAGAAGGATAGTCAGATTCTTCTCATTAAGTCTGCGCAGAAGATTCCACATCTGTCTTCTGGAAAGAGCATCCATTCCTGCAGTTGGTTCATCCAGAAGCAGTATCTCCGGATCTGTCAGCAATGCGCGGCAGACCATAAGTTTTCGCTTCATTCCGCCGGAGAGCTTACGCACTGTACGTTTGCGGAATTTCAGCAGGTCACAGAACTCCAGAAGCTCCTCTGTTCTTTCCTTTATCTGCTTTCTGGGCATAAAATAAAGACGCCCCTGATATTCCATGATCTCATCCATGTTCATGTCCTGACGCATGGAATATTCCTGAGTGATCACGCTGATCTTTCTTTTCAGATCAGGACGCTTTCTTGTAAGCTGCTGACCATCTATAAGAATTTCTCCCTTTGTGGGCAGAAGAAGGGTGGACAACAGACTGATCGTTGTTGTTTTTCCTGCTCCGTTCGGTCCCAGAAGACCAAAAAACTCACCCTTTTCTATCTTAAGATTTAAGGAATCCACTGCTGTAAAATTGTCAAAAGTTTTCGTCAGATCTCTGGTTTCTATCATTTCTCTTCAGCTTTCTCTTTGGCAATGATCAGAGAATAGTAGCCTGCATTATCCGGAATCTCCTCTACGCTGTTATAGATATGTTCATCCGGCATACCACAATTCTCTACCATACGTACTTCACGGCAGCTTCTTTCCAGGATTTCCTTTACCTGATTCATCTTGCTGCCTGATTTCATAAGCACATAGGTTCCTGGCTGATCCAGTTCGCTGTCAAGACGGTGAACTGCAGGCTGTACATGAAGAGGCTGATTCCACTCTGTAAGAGGAATATTCAGACGTGCTGCTGTTGCACAGAAGGAAGTGATACCGCTTACCAGTCTTGTCTCATATCCATCTGCTTCTACTCTCTTCTGCACATATGAAAATGTTGAATAGATAGTCGGATCTCCAAGTGTCAGGAATACTACATTCTTACCTGTATCAAGTGCTGCTTCCAGAGCTTTGGCACCCTTTTCATGGTTCAGTTCCAGTTCTGCTTTGTCATGTGTCATCGGCATATAGATTGGAAGAAGTTCTTTCTCAGCCAGTTCCGGTACTGCCTGTACTGCGATTTTGTATGCAACTGTTTCACGCACCTCTGCTCCCGGTACCGCAATAATATCATTTTCCTTTATCAGGCGTACAGCCTTTAATGTCATAAGCTCCGGATCTCCAGGGCC
>CAKSAW010000122.1 GCA_934437695.1 uncultured Blautia sp.
TGGAGCCTGAGAGTACAGACACAGATATAAATACAGAGCCAGAGAAAACGGATAGTGTACAGCAGACACAGAATGCACCTGAGGATACTCTGAAAAAGAGACAATTTTTTATAAAGAGGATATATGATCGTATCAGAGGTGGATTTCAGGCAATCAGTGCTAAGCTGAGAAATATCCGAAGCACACTTCAGAGGATAAAAAGAAATGTGTCCTGGTGGAAGTCATTTATCCGGCATCCGAGAGTGACAGCTGCCGGAAAGCTTGTATGGAAGCATGCAAAATTTTTGCTCAAGCATATTTTCCCTACAAAGATAGAAGGGCAGGTTACATTTTCCTTTGAAGATCCGGCGCTTACAGGTACAGCACTGGCTGTACTTGGGATGACTATCCCTTTTCATAAAAACTGTGTACAGATCAATCCCTGCTTTGACGGACAGAATTATCTGTATGGAAATATCAGGGCAAAGGGCAGGGTCTATGGAGTTGCTTTTGTAAGGGCAGCAGTGATGATTTATTTTAATAAAAATATAAAATACGTTATAAAACGTTGGAAAACCAGGAGGGCATGACCATGGCAAATGAAAACAACTTTAAAGAAACCGTAAATTCATTATTTAAAGGAATGGACAGCTTTATCTCTGCGAAAACAGTGGTAGGAGAGGCTATCCATGTGGGTGACACGATCATCCTTCCTCTGATGGATGTATCCTTTGGGGTTGGAGCCGGTGCTTTTTCCGGAGAGAAGAAGGATAATGGCGGCGGCGGAATGGCAGGAAAGATGACACCGTGTGCAGTGCTTGTCATTCAGAATGGAACTACAAAACTTGTTAATATAAAGAACCAGGACGGACTTACCAAGATCCTTGACATGGTTCCGGACTTTGTAGATCGTTTCACATCCGGAAAAGGCGATGAAGAAACAATAATTGAACCGGAGAAGTAACATCTGCATAAACTATAGCAAACCAATGAAAAGGTGCAGGAGAATTGGAAAAGCTGGTTGGTTTTATGCTGTTCTTCATAGGACTTGGGATGATAATCGGAATGTTGATCGCAGAGAATGTGATACTTGTAGTTTTAGCTGGGATTTTTCTGCTGCTGGGATATCATCTTTTCTGTCATTAAACGGAATGATAAAATATTTTTCGTTTTTTTCCTTTTTTTGCTTGCAAAAGCACAATTCATCTGGTACAATGTAATCTGTTGAACACAAGGTTACTGTTCAGACGCTATGCACACAGCACGACAGTAACAATAAAGCGTCAAGGAGGTGCTATCATGGCTAAATGTGCAATCTGTGAGAAAGCTGCTCATTTCGGAAATAATGTAAGTCATTCACATAGAAGATCCAATAAAATGTGGAAATCTAACGTAAAATCCGTTAAAATCAAAACTGCTGAAGGCGGAGCTAGAAAGACATATGTATGTACTTCTTGCTTAAGATCCGGTAAAGTAGAAAGAGCATAATAACACCATTACCCCTGTTACACAGGGGTATTTTTTTGGTTTCCTACAGGAAAATTGGTCGTTGTTTTCTCAGTGAAAAGAGGTTATAATACATTTATATACATTAATCAGCATTGGAGGTAACCATATGAATGGACGTATAGATTCCGGATTAGGTCAGATCATAATTGATACAGATGTAATCGCAACCTACGCAGGAAGTGTTGCAGTAGAGTGTTTTGGCATCATAGGTATGGCCGCAGTCAGTATGAAAGACGGACTGGTAAAGCTTCTTGGAAAGAAGAGCCTGAAGCATGGTATCAGTGTAAGAATTACAGAGGATAATAAAATCCGCCTGAATTTCCATGTTATTGTGGCATATGGCGTGAATATAAGTACAATTGCAGACAATCTTGTCAGCAATGTTAAATATAAAGTCGAAGCTTTTACAGGAATGGAGATCGATAAGATTGATATTTATGTAGAAGGTGTACGTGCAATTGATTAGGATAGAGGAGGAACTTGTGGTGAACAGCAAAACCATAGATGCCAGAATACTTTCCAGAATGTTTCTTGCAGGAGCCAAGAATCTGGAAGCTAAGAAAGAATGGATCAATGAACTGAATGTATTTCCGGTACCGGATGGAGATACAGGAACCAATATGACAATGACGATCATGGCAGCGGCTGCAGAAGTAGGATCTCTTGGAGAGACTGATATGGAGTCACTGGCAAAAGCGATTTCTTCCGGTTCTCTGCGCGGTGCAAGAGGTAACTCAGGTGTTATCCTTTCCCAGCTTCTTCGTGGTTTTACAAGAAGTGTCAAGAACAGTAAAGAACTGGATGCTCATGCCATCGCAGCGGCAATGGAGAAAGGTGTGGAAACTGCATATAAGGCAGTTATGAAGCCTAAGGAGGGAACAATCCTTACTGTTGCCAGAGAGGCTGCAGCCAAGGCTGTAGAGCTTGCGGAGACAGCAGAGGATCTGGATACATTCTTTAAGGATGTGATCGCTCATGCAGAGGAAACTCTGGCAAAGACACCGGAGATGCTGCCGGTTCTGAAGGAAGCAGGAGTAGTAGACTCCGGCGGACAGGGACTTCTGGAAGTATACCATGGTGCATATGATGGCTTCCTTGGTAAAGAGATTGATTATACACAGTTTGACAAAGCCAAAGGTCCTGCAGTGACTAAGATCGATGCACAGACAGAGGCAGATATTAAATTTGGTTATTGTACAGAATTTATTATTCTTCTGGATAAGCCAATGTCCGAGGATACAGAGCATGAATTTAAGAAATTCCTTATGTCCCTCGGTGATTCTATTGTACTTGTTGCAGATGATGAGATCGTAAAGGTACATGTTCATACAAACCACCCGGGACAGGCAATTGAGAAGGCTCTTACATTTGGTGCCCTTTCCCGCATGAAGATCGACAATATGCGTGAGGAGCATCAGGAGAAGCTGATCAAGGATGCTGAGAAGATGGCAAAAGAGCAGGAGAAAGAGGAAGCTGCTGCACAGCCGCAGAAGGAAGTTGGATTTATTTCTGTATCTGTGGGAAATGGAATGACAGAGATCTTTAAGGAACTGGGTGTGGATTATCTGATCGAAGGTGGTCAGACTATGAACCCGAGTACAGAGGATATGCTCAATGCCATTGCAAAGGTAAATGCAAAGACAATTTATATTTTCCCGAATAATAAGAATATTGTTCTTGCTGCAAACCAGGCAAGAGATCTTACAGAGGACAAAGAGATTGTGGTTGTACCTACAAAGACCATCCCTCAGGGAATCACAGCCATGATCAGTTATGTGCCAGAGAAGAACAGTGCTGAGAATACAGAGGCTATGCTTCAGGCAATCGAGAATGTGAAGACAGGACAGATCACATATGCTGTCCGTGATACAAGAATCGATGATAAGGAGATCCATGAGGGTGATATGATGGGTATCGGTGATCACGGTATCCTGGCTGTTGGCAAGGACCGTATGGAAGTTGCCAAAGAGACAGTTGCCCAGATGGTGGATGATGAGTCTGAGGTGATCAGTATTTATTATGGTGCTGA
>CAKSAW010000123.1 GCA_934437695.1 uncultured Blautia sp.
CAATATGCAGTGGCTGCAGCAAAAGAAGCCATCGAGCAGTCCGGTCTTGATATGACAAAAGAAGATCCGTTCCGTGTAGGATGCAGTGTAGGAAGCGGTATCGGGAGCATGCAGGTAGTAGAGAAATCCTGTGAAATTCTGGATACAAAAGGTCCTGGCAGACTGAATCCGCTGATGATTCCACTGCTGATCTCAAATATGGCATCTGGAAACGTATCCATTCAGTTCGGACTTCGTGGAAAGAATATTAATGTTGTAACAGCCTGTGCAACAGGAACACACAGTATCGGTGAAGCATACCGCACTATTCAGTGGTCTGATGCAGACGTAATGGTAGCAGGCGGAACAGAAGCTGCCATCACGCCAACAGGCTTTGGTGGTTTCGCAGCCCTGACAGCTCTCACATCCTCTACAGATCCAAAGAGATGTTCTATTCCTTTTGACAAAGAAAGAAGCGGCTTTGTTATGGGTGAGGGTGCAGGTGTTGTAGTTCTGGAAGAACTGGAGCATGCCAAAGCCCGCGGTGCGAAGATTCTCGCTGAGGTTGTAGGCTATGGCGCAACAGGAGATGCATTCCACATCACATCCCCTGCAGAAGACGGTTCCGGTGCTGCCAAAGCCATGGAGCTTGCTGTAAAAGAAGCAGGTATTTCTACAGATGATGTATGGTATGTAAATGCCCATGGTACAAGTACACACCACAACGACTTATTTGAAACTATTGCCATTAAGAAAACATTCGGTGAGCATGCAAAAGAAATGAAAGTAAATTCTACTAAATCCGTCACAGGACATCTTCTGGGAGCTGCCGGTGCAGTAGAAGTGATCACCTGTGTCAAAGAACTTCAGGAAGGACTGATCCATCAGACAGTGGGATATCAGGTACCGGACGAACAGTGCGACCTGGATTATGTAGGAAACGGCCCGGTTAAGATGGACATCAAATATGCATTGTCAAATTCACTTGGATTTGGCGGACATAACGCATCCTTACTTATTAAGAAATACGAAGACTGATTTTACAGAAACATAATAAATACAGATCCGGCGGAGCGTGAAAGATCAGATATCTGGCTGGATCAGACAGCCTGGATATATAATTGATTCAGGCAGGAGGACATAAATGGAATTATCAAATATAATAGAACTGATCCACGCAGTCAGTGATTCAAATCTGACACAATTTAATCTGCAGGACGGAAACTTAAATATCTCCATGTCAGCAGAGAAAACAATCGTACAGCAGGCTACAGCAAATACAGACGCTGCATTGTCAGTTCAGTATCAGCCGGTGATGCAGCCGGCAGCGCAATCTGCAGTGCAGAATCAGATAACTGGTCAGGCATCCGGCACAGAAACATTTACAGGAAATGTAGTGAAATCTCCTCTTGTAGGAACCTACTACGCAGCTTCATCTCCTGAAAGTGCTCCGTTCGTGAAAGTGGGAGATAAAGTAAACAAAGGCCAGGTTCTTGGCATTGTTGAAGCAATGAAGCTGATGAATGAGATCGAATCAGAATTTGACGGTACTGTCAAAGAAATTCTGGTAGAAAATGAACAGATGGTAGAGTTCGGACAGCCTATGTTTGTGATAGAATAGAGAAAAAAGATAAGGAGGCATTCACAATGAAGCTTACAACAAAAGAAATCATGGAAATCATTCCCCACAGACACCCGTTCCTCCTGATCGATACAATCGAAGATCTGGTTCCGGGTGTAAAAGCAACAGGAAAGAAATGTATCACTTACAATGAACCGCAGTTTGCAGGACATTTTCCACAGGAACCAATCATGCCCGGAGTCCTGATCATTGAAGCACTTGCCCAGACAGGTGCAGTTGCAATCCTGAGCAAACCGGAGAACAAGGGAAAAATCGCATATTTTGCATCTATCAATAATGCAAAATTCAAGAACAAAGTAGTTCCGGGTGACACTCTTACACTTGAAGTAGAGATTATCAAGGAAAAAGGTCCAATGGGAGTTGGAAGAGCAAAAGCTACAAATCAGGACGGCAAAGTAGCAGTGATCGCAGAACTGACCTTTGCAGTAGGAGCATAACAAATGTTTGGAAAAATTTTGATCGCCAACCGTGGCGAGATCGCAGTGCGCATTATCCGTGCATGTCGTGAAATGGGAATCCGTACAGTTGCTGTATATTCAGAAGCAGACAGAGATGCCCTGCATACTCAGCTTGCAGATGAAGCAGTCTGCATTGGCAAAGCACAGTCCACAGACAGCTACCTGAATATGGAGAGGATCTTAAGCGCAACCATTGCCACAAATGCAGAAGCTATCCATCCGGGCTTCGGTTTTCTTTCAGAAAACAGTCGATTCGTGGAAATGTGTGAGAAATGCAACGTAGCATTCATCGGCCCATCTGCAGAAGTTATTTCCAGAATGGGAAATAAATCAGAGGCAAAAAATACTATGCGCAGAGCACAGGTCCCGGTGGTGCCAGGCACAAAAGAGCCGGTTTATACAGTGGCAGAAGCACAGGAAGCAGTAAAAGAAATCGGTTTTCCGGTTATGATCAAGGCTTCTGCAGGTGGTGGTGGAAAAGGAATGCGCGTAGCACGTAATGAGCAGGAATTTGCCAAATTATTTGAAACAGCGCAACAGGAATCTGTCCATTCTTTTTCTGACAATACCATGTATCTGGAACGATTTGTGGAAAATCCGAGACATGTAGAGGTACAGATCCTCGCAGATAAATACGGAAATGTGATTCATCTGGGAGAGCGTGACTGTTCTGTTCAGAGACGCCACCAGAAAATGATCGAAGAATCTCCCTGTATCGCAATTTCAGACAAACTGCGAAAGAGAATGGGAGAAACCGCAGTCTGTGCAGCAAAGGCAGCAGGCTATGAAAGTGCAGGAACCATAGAGTTTCTTCTGGATCAGTCAGGAGAATTCTATTTTATGGAAATGAATACCAGGATCCAGGTAGAACATCCTGTGACAGAATTTGTGTCTGGTGTAGACCTGATCAAAGAGCAGATCCGTATTGCGGCAGGAGAACCCTTAAGCGTTCAGCAGAAAGACATAGAAATCCGCGGTCACGCCATGGAATGCAGGATCAATGCAGAAGACCCTGAGAGACATTTTATGCCATGTCCCGGCAGGATTACAGATCTGCATCTGCCAGGCGGAAACGGAATCCGTGTGGATACAGCAGTTTACAATGACTATGCAATCCCGCCATACTATGATTCCATGATCGCCAAGATTATCGTCTATGACAAGGACCGCCGCAGTGCTATCCGGAAAATGATCAGTGCACTGGGAGAGGTTGCAATCGAAGGGGTAAAGACAAACGTAGATTTTCTGTACGAACTTCTGAACCAGCCGGATTTCCAGGAGGGGAATATCACCACAGATTTCATTCCACAGCATTATCCGGATCTGTAAAAGAAGATCTGGTGCAATTAATTGGGTTACATAAAGGAGCAGGATTTTAATGGCAGACTTGAAGAGATTTTTTAAGAAAACAGTTTCAGAAGAGCG
>CAKSAW010000124.1 GCA_934437695.1 uncultured Blautia sp.
GATGGCGAAGTAAAGATATTTGAAAATTAATAAAATATGCCTCCTGCAATCTGAAGATGATGCAGGAGGCATGTTTCATTCTCTGGAAATTTTTAGCATTTCTCAGGTTCAGGATAATCAACACCGAAAGTATCTACTGTCATGGATTTGATTTTCTGTTCATCAAGTGGACGGTCGTTGTAATCTGTGTCTTCTTCTGCGATACGGTTAACAACATCCATTCCTTCAATGATCTTGCCAAATGCAGCATATGCACCGTCAAGATGGGGAGCATTTTTGTGCATGATGAAGAACTGGCTTCCGGCAGAATCCGGATGCATGGCTCTTGCCATAGAAAGAACACCTGCTGTATGTTTCAGGTCATTTTTAATTCTGTTCTGATTAAATTCACCTTTGATACTGTATCCCGGGCCGCCCATGCCTGTTCCGTCCGGACATCCGCCCTGGATCATGAAACCATTGATAACACGGTGGAAGATCAGTCCGTCATAGAAGCCTTTTTTTACAAGGCTGATAAAATTATTTACTGTATTCGGTGCGATTTCAGGATATAATTCTGCTCTCATCACATCGCCATTGTCCATGGTAATAGTAACTACTGGATTTGCCATAGTTTAAGTCTCCTTTTCAAAAAGTATTGTATTTCCCTGTTCGCTCTATTATAATATGCAAAGGACAATTCTGCAAGAAAAAGGTGGAAAACATGATTATAGAGACAAAGACACCACAGGAAACATTTGATGTGGGAAAAAAAATCGGAGAGAATGCAAAACCTGGACAGATCTATACGTTGACAGGTGATCTGGGAGTGGGAAAAACTGTATTTACCCAGGGAGTTGCAGCAGGACTTGGCATTAATGAGCCTATCAGCAGTCCTACATTTACGATCATTCAGGAATATGAAAGCGGACGTCTTCCATTATATCATTTTGATGTTTACCGTATCGGTGATATTGAGGAAATGGAGGAGATCGGATATGATGATTATTTCTTCGGACAGGGGATCTGTCTGATTGAGTGGGCGAATCTGATCGAAGAGATCCTTCCGGAAGATCTGATCAAAGTAACTATAGAGAAAGACCTGGAGAAAGGGTTTGATTACAGGAAGATTACCATAACTGGTCTGGAAGAAATCTGACCGACAGGAGGTAGAAATGAAAATTTTAGCATTGGACAGTTCAGGAATCGTAGCATCTGTAGCTGTTGTGGAAGATGATACATTGCTGGCTGAATACACAGTAAATTATAAGAAGACACATTCTCAGACCCTGCTTCCCATGCTGGATGAGATTGTGAAGATGACAGAGCTTGACCTGGAATCTGTAGATGCCATTGCAGTGGCAGCGGGTCCCGGATCATTTACAGGTCTGCGCATTGGTTCAGCAACTGCCAAAGGATTGGGACTTGCGTTAAAGAAACCGCTGATAGCAGTGCCTACAGTGGATGCGCTGGCATATAACCTTTATGATGCGCAGGGACTGATCTGCCCGATCATGGATGCAAGAAGAAAACAGGTGTATACAGGAATATACAGATTTGATGAACATAAACTGGTAACATTGAAAGAGCAGTGGGCAGCGCCTATAGAGGAATTACTGGCTGAACTGAATCAGAGAGGCGAGATGGTCACTTTCCTGGGAGATGGTGTGCCTGTATTCCGTGAACTGATAGTGGAAAAACTGCAGGTTCCCTATTCTTTTGCACCGGCTCATGTGAATAAACAGAGAGCAGCAGCAGTTGCTGCTCTTGGAAGTATTTATTATAAAGAAGGACGCACAGAAACTGCTGTAGAGCATGTTCCGGAGTATCTTCGCGTATCTCAGGCTGAGAGAGAACGTGCAGAGCGGGAAAAGGCACAGAAACAGGCAGGTACGGTTGTATGATACTCAGAGAGATGCTGGTGGATGATCTGGAACAGGTAATGGAGATTGAGCAGGACCTGTTTCATGTTCCGTGGACAAAAGAGGGTTTTTTTACCTTTTTGACCAGAGACAATGCAATGTTTCTGGTGGTAGAGGAAAAAGAACAGATATTAGCTTACTGTGGTCTTATCATGGTTCTCGATGAGGGGGATATTACAAATGTGGCAGTACGCAGAGACAGACAGAAAGAGGGAATTGGAAGTTTTCTTATGCAGAGTCTGATCCGCCTTGCAGCAGAACGTGATGTTACAACGATTCATCTGGAAGTTCGTACGGGCAATGAAACGGCAATCCGTCTTTATGAGAGAATGGGATTTACCAGAGATGGAATCCGTAAGTCGTACTATAGTGATCCTATAGAGGATGCGTTGCTTATGACTCGGCATCCGCAGTAAACTTTTGTCAAAGAATGAAATTTAAATCAGAAAGAATCAGCTGCAGGAATGAGAATACAAAAAAGAGGCAGCTGAGAAACAGAGGAAATATATGTTAGATGTATGTTTAGTTGGAACCGGAGGAATGATGCCGTTGCCGCGAAGATGGCTTACTGCGCTTATGACAAGATATAATGGAAGCAGTTTGCTTATTGATTGTGGTGAGGGTACTCAGGTAGCAATTAAAGAGAAGGGCTGGAGCTTTAAACCGATTGATGTGATCTGTTTTACCCATTATCATGGGGACCATATCAGCGGGCTTCCGGGACTTCTTCTTACAATGGGAAATGCAGATCGTACAGAGCCGTTGACTCTGGTAGGACCAAAAGGTCTGGAGAGAGTGGTAAATGCTCTTCGTGTCATTGCACCGGAACTTCCATTTGAGATCAGATTTATTGAGATTACTCAGCCTGAACAGGTTATTGAATTAAATGGTTACCGTATTACGGCTTTTAAGGTAAACCATAATGTGCTTTGCTATGGCTATACCCTTGAAATCCTCCGTCAGGGAAAATTCTCTGCAGAGAGAGCAAAAGAGCAGGATATTCCGCTTAAATACTGGAATCCTCTTCAGAAAGGACAGATCATAGAGGCAGATGGTATTACCTATACACCGGATATGGTATTGGGACCTGCACGAAAAGGGATCAAGCTTACTTATACCACGGATACCAGACCTACAGAATCTATTTTGCGCAATGCAAAGGAGTCAGATCTGTTTATCTGTGAGGGAATGTACGGAGAAGATGATAAAGCTGACAAAGCCCGTGGATATAAGCATATGACATTCCGTGAGGCGGCAGTTCTGGCCCGCGATGCCAAGGTACAGGAAATGTGGCTGACTCATTACAGTCCGTCTCTTGTAAGACCAGATGAATTTATGGATAAAGTCCGTGAAATTTTCCCCAATGCACATCCGGGAAAAGATGGAAAGAGTTTGGAGTTAAATTTCGAGGAATAATATGTCATTGAAATTGATTATGAAACCAGAGTTTGATCAGATAAACAACAAATCTGTTATCTGATCATTAGTAAGTTGCGAAACGGATGATCGCATCCGTCTGATATATGAGGAACAGAAAATGAAAGATACATTAATTCTTGCAATTGAGAGTTCCTGTGATGAGACTGCAGCTTCTG
>CAKSAW010000125.1 GCA_934437695.1 uncultured Blautia sp.
GAGAATACAGTTCTCAGAAAATTTGCAAAACTTTCAGCAAAGAATGTTCTGGATGCATTTAAAGAAGGAGATAAGGTGGCATGTGAGGTTATGATGCAGGTAGGAGAAATACTTGGCGGAACTCTTGCAATGTTTGCCTGTGTTACAGATCCTGAAGCAATTGTTATCGGCGGAGGTGTTTCAAAAGCAGGACAACCGCTAATCGACTGTATTCAGAAATATTATAAGAAATATGCATTCTCAGCATGCAAAGAGACACCGATCATTATTGCAACTCTTGGAAATGATGCGGGTATCTATGGATCAGCACGTATGGTTATCAAAGAGGCATAGTAAAGAGAAATAATAAAAAATCCACAATTCCGAATTAATGGAATTGTGGATTTTTTTGGCTATTTAATAATAATCAATCTGATAGGAACCGTCGTTATCATCACCATCGTTGTCGCCGCTATCACCATTGTCGCCACTGTTGTCGGAGTCAGTGTTATCGCCGTTATCACCGGTATTGTCACTGTCTCCATTGTTGTCAGTGTCACTGTTGTCAGTATTTCCATTGGCGTCGGTATTGGTGCTGTCTGTCTGATCTGATGAATCTGTATCATAGTCGTATTCATCATAATCGACATCATAGAAATGCTGGTCACAGTATTCTGTTGGCATGGTACCTACATCAAAGTATTCAGTGATCACCGGGCAGCCGGCTCTTGGAAGGAGTCCGGTTTCCTCACATACACTTAACTTTTCTACACTTGCAGGTTTCTCGAACTCCTTGGTTGGAAGTCCCTCGTGGATTCTGGTCATAACCTTTTTCCATAAGTTTTTGTGGAAGCTTCGTGCATAGTCAGGTAATTTCTCGTTATTGTCATAGCCGGACCATACAGCACATGTGTAATAAGGAGTATATCCGACAAACCATAAGTCGTTATAGGCTTCAGTTGTACCTGTTTTTCCTGCAACAGGCATATTATCAAGCTGACATGCAGTACCTGTACCTTTTTTCACAACATCTTCCATGGCGCTTGTAAGAAGATAAGCAGTGCTTTCTTTGATCACTGAACGTTCTGCAGAAGTATTCTCGATCAGAACATTTCCATTGTGATCCAGGATTTTTGTGTAATAGATCGGTTTGATATAATTACCGCCATTTGCAATTGTCGCATAGGATGCACACAGTTCAACATTTGTGACACCGCGGGTAATACCGCCAAGAGCAGTGGCAAGGTTTGCATCACTCCATACATTGCCGTTTGCATCTGTATCAGCTTCTGTTCCGTGGGCAAGGGTTGTAAAACCAAAGTTGTCCAGATATTTTAATCCAAGTTCAGGAGTTACCTCTTCCAGGCATTTAACTGCTACAACGTTGATTGAATTCTGGATCGCAGTCCGGATCGTAGTTGTTCCGTTGTAGGAACGGGTTGCATTATTTACAGGAGAACCATCCGGATATTCATATGGTTCATCTTCAAAGGTTGTTGCAAGGGTCATTCCTTTTTCATTTAAAGCAGGTGCATAAGTAGAAACGATCTTAAATGTAGAACCAGGCTGTCTGGTCGTATCTGTTGCACGGTTCAGCGTAAGGCTGGCTGTTTTTTCGCCACGACCGCCGATCAGAGCTTTTACATAACCTGTGTGCTGATCGATAACACTCATGGAAGATTGTGGCTGAGGTGCAAAGTTAACACGTTCAGCGAGAACTTTGCTTCCGTTGGCAAGTATATCTGCTTTATATCTGTCTACGTAAGTCTGTCCTTCCTCAGGGGAATCAAACAGAAGATCAAAGCTGGGATCCTCATTCTGGAAATAAAGCTGCAGCATTTCTTTGCTGTAATTTACCTGCTTTCCTTCCGGATCAGTAACTGTCAGAGCATAATCAAGTTCATACTGGACAGTGTCCGGATAATTAGAAGGATCTGAATATTCCTCATCCAGGATATTCTGGATCGTAGAATCCTGTGTTGTATATACCTTAAGTCCACCACTGTAGAGAAGGTTGGTTGCCTGTGTCTTGGTGTAGCCTTTGATATTCATCAGGTCGTTGATGATCTGATCTGTCAGTTCATCTTCAAAATATGTGTAAACTGTATTCTCAGTGCTGGAGTTCATCTCCTGTGCAGCCTGGATACGGGAATATACATCATCTGCCAGAGCCTCATCAAACTGTTCCTGGGTAATATAGTTCTGATCCAGCATATGCTGAAGAACTTCTTTGCGTCTTTTTTTATTACTGTCAGGATTGATGATAGGGTTAAATTTGGTGGGGTTCTGAGTGATTCCTGCCAGAGTTGCACATTCAGAAAGATTCAGATCCCATACATCTTTGTTAAAATACTGTCGTGCAGCTGCCTGTACACCGTAAGAGCCTGCACCAAGGTTAATGGTATTCAGATAATTCTCAAGAATGGTATCTTTGTCAGTTTTCTGCTCAACCTGAATCGCAAGGTACTGTTCCTGAAATTTACGCGTAAATCTTTCAAGCTGAGTTGATTCACTGGTCCAGTTGGTGAATACGTTATTTTTCAGAAGCTGCTGTGTGATCGTACTGGCACCCTCAGAAAAATCCCCGGTAGTGATAGCTTTCATTCCTGCACGGAGAATACCTTTCACATCAATACCATTGTGTTCATAGAAACGTTCATCCTCAATCGCGACAACTGCATGCTGCAGATCCACAGGAATCTGATCAAGAGTGACCGGCAGTCGGTTGGAATCCGGTGCTGCCAGTTTTCGGATCTGATTTCCGGCATCGTCGTAAAGAAAAGTTGCATAGCCCAGTGGCATAATATCAATATCATTAACATCAGGAGCATTATCGATCACTCCCCTGAATGACCCTACACCCAGACAGGTTACTGCGATGCAGAGAGCTATCAGTGATACGAACAGGACTCTGATAAAAGAAACTCTGGCGCGCTTTCCCATCATGGAAGAACGGGAGATCAGTGCCGTCCGCTTCTTTGCAGTCGACTTTTTACCGTAGTTCATGTTAAACCTCCTTTATAATCCGTTCTATTATATCAAATAAGAATAAGTAAATAAAGCACTTTTCTGCCTTTTTAGTGCTTATTGTGGATTTTTATAAGATTAGTATACACTGCTCTGGTGTATTTTTGTAATTCATGGTACACTGTGTCAATAACAAAAGGCTGATAGGAAAAAATAAGATAAGACTATATGAGAGAGGGAGAACAGCATGATTGAGAAATATAAGACAGTTTATAAAGGCGGCGAAGGTGAGATCGTGGAAAAGAAATCCCGATTTATTGCTACAGTACGTCCTGTGGAGACGGAAGAGGAGGCACTGGCTTTTATAGAAGAGATGAAGAAAAAATACTGGGATGCCAGACATAACTGTTATGTATATTCTGTTGGAAAGAACCGTGAATATACCAGATGCAGTGATGACGGCGAACCGTCAGGCACAGCGGGCAGACCAATGCTGGATGTGATACTTGGCGAGGATATCTACAATGTGGCAGC
>CAKSAW010000126.1 GCA_934437695.1 uncultured Blautia sp.
TGCTCTACCTGCTTTAACTGTCTGCGAATATATCCATCATATTTAATATTGATATCTACCTGTTCCTGCACATCCCACGGGAGTTCCGGACGTTCTTTATCAAGTGGTCCGATCGCTTCATAAGAAAGTTCCGGACGACGGATCAGCTCTGCCAGTGTAGTTCCGGATTTTAAAGGTGTACTTCCATAACTTTCCAGTAATGCCTGAACCTCTTTATTTGCACCGATATTTGTATGCTCAACTCTGTCAATCTCAGTTCTGATCTGCTCTTCTTTAGTAAGAATCTTCTGATAATCTTCTTCGCTGATCAGACCTGCCTGATATCCTTTTTTGCGAAGTCTCAGATCTGCGTTATCCTGACGGAGCAGAAGTCTGTATTCTGCCCTGCTGGTCATCATACGGTATGGTTCATGATTCTCTTTTGTTACCAGATCATCGATCAGAACTCCGATATATGCTTCTGAACGGTCAAGGATCAGCTGCTCCTGACCTTTTATTTCCATTGCTGCGTTAATTCCTGCAATCAGTCCCTGCGCAGCTGCCTCTTCATATCCGGAACTTCCATTAAACTGTCCTCCACTGAATAAACCTTTGATTTTTTTAAATTCCAGTGTGGGATATAACTGACGTGGATTGATACAGTCATATTCAATGGCATATGCATTTTTTACAATTTTTGCATTCTCCAAACCTGGTACCGAATGATACATTTCCTCCTGAACATCCTCAGGAAGAGAGCTGGACATTCCACCAATATACATCTCATTTGTATAAAGCCCTTCCGGCTCAATAAATACCTGATGACGGTTCTTATCTGCAAAACGGACAACTTTATCCTCAATGGACGGACAGTAACGGGGACCTGTTCCCTCGATCATACCTGAATATAGCGGAGAACGATCAAGATTTTCGCGGATGATCTCATGAGTTTTTTCATTTGTATAAGTCAGCCAGCAGGATTTCTGCTCAATCTGAACATCTTCAGGATTTGTGGAAAATGAAAACGGAACAACTCTCTCATCACCAAACTGCTCTTCCATTTTGCTGTAATCTATGGTGTTTCCTGCAATACGGGCCGGTGTGCCTGTTTTAAAACGGAACATTTCTATTCCCAGTTCCTTCAGGGAGTCAGTCAGATAATTAGCTGCCTGAAGTCCATTGGGACCTGTATAATTGCTTATATCACCATAAATACATCTTGCTTTCAGATAAGTTCCTGTACATAGAACAACAGCTTTACAATTATAAATTGCACCCGAATATGTCTTTACTCCTGTGATTCTGCCATCTTCAACCAGAAGTTTGGTCACTTCTCCCTGCTTAACGGTAAGGTTTGGTGTATTTTCCAGAGTTTTTCTCATTTCATTACTGTATGCCTGTTTATCTGCCTGTGCGCGCAAAGAATGAACAGCAGGTCCTTTGGAACAGTTAAGCATTTTTGACTGAATAAAAGTTTTATCAATATTTTTTCCCATTTCCCCGCCAAGAGCATCTAATTCTCTTACCAGATGACCTTTGGAACTTCCACCTATATTGGGGTTACAGGGCATCAATGCGATACTGTCTACACTGACTGTAAACATAATTGTATTCAAACCAAGCCGCGCACCCGCAAGTGCAGCTTCACATCCGGCATGGCCCGCACCAACTACAACCATATCATAATCTTTTATTAAAGTTTTCATTTTATCTCCTTTAGTTTTGCTATACAATGTTATACGGTTTTATGTTTTAAAAATCGCCGAAGGCGATTTTTTTGCAAACTCTCAGTTTACTATTTACCCATACAGAACTTACTGAAAATCTCATTAACCAGATCTTCGCCAACAGATTCACCCAGGATTTTACCCAGATTTTCATATGCATTCATAAGATCAATGGAAAAGAAATCTTCCGGCATTCCCATTTCTATACTGTTTCTTACCAGATCCAGACTCCTGTCTGCCTCTTCCAGAGCCGCTTTATGACGGGCATTTGTAATATACACCTCATCATTAAAAGAAATCTCTCCACCAAAAAACATCTCTTTAATCTGCTCTTCCAGTTCTGTAATTCCTTTTTCTTCTTTTGCAGAAATCGGGATAACCGGATGACCTGTTTTTTCTTTCAGAATATCCGGCTGGATCACAGGCTGAAGATCAGTTTTATTATACAGGATGATCGCTTTTTTTCTATCAAGCATTTCCATAATCTCTTCATCGTTTTCATCAAGAGGAACAGAAGAATCCACTACGTAAAGGATCAGATCTGCCTTCTGAGCCATTTCTCTTGCTCTGTCTACACCGATTTTCTCCACAATATCCTTTGTTTCACGGATTCCTGCTGTATCAATGATCTTAAGTGAAATTCCGTGAAGTGTGATATATTCTTCAAGGATATCTCTTGTTGTTCCTGCAATATCTGTCACAATCGCACGGTTTTCTCCAATCAGAAGATTCAGAAGCGAAGATTTTCCGGCATTCGGCTTTCCAAGGATAACTGTCTGGATTCCCTCCTGAATCATTTTCCCGTCAGAAGAAGTTTTCAACAGACGCTTTACTTCTTTCTGCTCGTTATCCACAACTTCCAGAAGTTCCTGGGGATATCCTTCCAGGCTTATATGTTCAGGATCATCCAGTGCTGATTCTATATATGCGATGTGATAGATCAGCTTTTCTCTTATCTCACGGATTGCCTTCTGCACAGATCCTCTTAACTGATCCATAGAACTGCGAAGTGCATATTCATTCTTTGCCTGGATAACATCCATGACCGCTTCTGCCTGTGACAGATCCATTCGTCCGTTAAGAAATGCACGCTTGGTAAATTCGCCGGGTTCTGCGATCTCTGCACCATTTTTCAGCACTGTATCCAGAACTCTCTGCATGGCAAATACACCACCATGGCAGTCTATCTCTACTGTATCTTCTCCTGTAAAAGTCCTGGGTGCGTGCATGACCATCACCAGAACTTCATCTATCAGCTCGTCTCCGTCATAAATATATCCATAATGAATGGTATGAGTTGAAACCTCTTTTATTTTTTTCTTCCCGCCCTTTGATCTGTAGATACGGGAAATCACATCCAGAGCGTTCTCTCCGCTTATACGGATGATTCCGATTCCGGAAGCACTCATGGCTGTAGAAATTGCTGCAATTGTTGTTTCCATATTTGCTCTCCTCAATTATTACACAATATTTTTATAATATGATGTTGACATCCATGAATTGATCCGCTGCAAAACAGCTCCCGCAATTCTCATAACATCTGATCGGTTATTATGTACATAACAGGAACATTCTGTACAGATCACCAATTTCCCTGTTATACACATAATTCTTAAAATTTTATGACATAAAAAGAATGTTATCCCCGGCAAAAACATACACGCAAAATTACGTGTTATTCACGCTTTCACCTAGAATAACATTCTTTTTTCATATCTGCAATGAAGCAGTCATATTATTAATTT
>CAKSAW010000127.1 GCA_934437695.1 uncultured Blautia sp.
GTGGAAATGGAGGATCTTGTGCAGATTGGGAGCATTGGTCTGCTTAAGGCCATAGACCGTTTTGACATTTCATATGAAGTGAAATTTTCTACTTATGCAGTTCCTATGATCGTAGGTGAGATAAGACGATATCTGAGAGATGATGGAATTCTTAAAGTGAGCAGAAGTCTGAAAGAAAACTGTGCCAGGATATATTTTGTAAGAGAAAAACTGGAAAAAGAGCTGGGGCGAGAGCCGGTGCTTGAGGAAATTGCAAAGGCAGCAGAACTTTCGGCAGAAGAAGTGCTGATGTCACTGGAATCAGGAGCTGAGGTAGAGTCTTTGCATAAGATTATTTATCAGGGGGAGGGGAATGATATTTCTCTTATGGACAGGATCCAGGAAAAAGAAAATGGGCAGGATGCAGCTCTGAACAGGATATTTCTGGATGAAATCCTGAACAGGCTGGATACAAGAGAGCGTCAGCTGATAGGTATGAGATATTTTGGGGATATGACGCAGACTGAGATTGCAAAAGAGATGGGGATTTCCCAGGTTCAGGTATCCAGAATGGAAAAAAGAATTCTGAAAGAATTGAAGGAATTCTTATAAAGCAGCTTTTATAAAAGAATTCCCATAAAATGAAAAGAGTGTGCAAAAATCAATCTGCACACTCTTTAACAGTCTATTATACAGCTTTCTGTGATCTGAAGATTACATTTCTGTATTTCAGAAGTGCAGTCTGCAGGATCAGTCCTATAATACCACAGGAAACCACCTCGCCAATACCTACGGTCAGCATCATAAGCGGAACAGGAAGGTTTACACCATATCCGAAACGAAGTACGAAGGGGACGATCACAGCGTTTGCCAGGATCGGCGGAACAGGTGCCAGGAAGCGGTTACAGTTTCGAAATCTGTAAGTAAATACAGCTCCCAGCAGTGTTGCAATACTTCCAAAAATGATATCTATCGGAATAGCACCTCCAAAAAGATTGGCAATGATGCATCCGACGAACAGTCCGGGGATTGCAGCAGGTGTAAAGAAGGGCAGTATTGTCAGAGCCTCAGAAATGCGGATCTGCACTTCACCATAGCTTAAAGGTGCAAATAAGAGAGTGAGAACTACATAAATAGCTCCGATTGCTGCTGCTTCTGTCAGAAACTGGGTACCTTTGTTTTTCATATTTAATTATCTCCTTTAGTATTTTTTTTACGAGTGGAAGGTCTCGAACACTCGGTTACCGGACTGAAAATGACCTTATTGACTGACGGGAAATCCACGTCGAAAATCCGGCGATTGCAAGTATATCACTTTTTCTTGCACCGGTCAATGTCTTCGATGATGGTTTTGTTGACATCATCTTCATACAGACGCATCTGTATCTGCATGGGAGTGGGATCGTTGGTAATCTTCATATGGCCAAAGTGATTAAAAAAGAAAATTACTCCAAGTCCGATCCCAACAGAGTATGTGATTTCCAGAATGGTAAAATGGCCGGATGGCTGTCCTGTAACCTGGGTATAGATCTGTGAAAACAAAGCACCTACATCTACATCGTTGTTAAAAGTCATGATGGAAAAGCCTGCACCGAAAAAAGCGGCAAGACCAACAAAAATAATTTTACACCATTGCCAGATAATACCTGGCCCCGGGCTGTTTTTAAAAGTAATGATAAAGCTGGATTCTCCGATAGTGTTAATATCAAGATCTGGCTCTTTTTTCTGGATTTCAGTGATAAGATCCATGACTGACATTACATAACGACCTGGTTTGTCCGGTGCCAGATTTGCAACAGGCATGACCCGGACACGGTTAAGGATTTTACTGTTACTGCAGGAAAGTCTGGCAATATCCTGCAGGTAAACATGGGGATGGTTTACCTGGATATTCTGATCCAGCTGTAAATACAGTGTATCACTCATATAATCTTATCCTTTCATTTTGGGTTTAAAGATCAGACTTGCCAGATATGAGAAAATCAGTGCGGCAGAGACACCTACTGCACAGGCAGTGAAACCTCCCATAAAGAGTCCGATCAGCCCGTTCTTATCGATGGCTTCTTTCATTCCTTTCCATAGAATATTGCCAAAACCCAGAAGCGGGACAGATGCGCCTGCTCCTGCAAATTCCACAAAGGGCTGGTAGATCCCGGCAGCGCTTAAAACAGAACCTGTACATACCAGAAGAACCATGATGCGGCCGGGCATAAGCTTTGTTCTGTCGAGCAGAATCTGAACAAGGGCGCAGATCAGGCCTCCGGTCCAGAATGCATTAAAGTAGTTCATAGATTGTTTACCTCCTGAAAATTACAGCATATCCGGGACAAGATACTGTTCAATGACAACTGCATGTGCTATACCTGGAATCGGATCACCTTCGTTGAAGCTTACCTTTGACAGAAGTGCACCTGTGGGAACAAACAGAACCCGTTTCCATTTTCCCTCTATAATACCCGGAAGGATATATCCTGACAGAACAGAGGCAGCACATCCGCATCCGCTGCCTCCGGAATGGGTATCCTGGGTTTGAGAATCATAGATAAGCATGCCACAGTCCTGATGAATGGCTGAAATATCAATGCCTTTTTCAGACAGAAGATCAAAGAGAATCTTCTGACCTACCATCCCCAGATCTCCGGTAAAAACAGCGTCATAATCTTCTGGTTTTCGATTAAAATCCTTCAGGTTACGTGCTATGGTATCGCAGGCAGCAGGAGCCATGCAGGCTCCCATATTAAGGGAATCCTTGAATCCGAAATCAATAAGCCGGCCTGTGGTGATCCCTGTTATGATGGCACAGGTGTTATGATTTCGCAGTGGACCGGGATTTTGATGATCCGGGCGTGCGGGCGGTCTGTATCCAAGTACACAGGCACCGGCACCTGTAACTGTCCAGGTAGCAGATAAGGGCCTTTGGTTTCCGTATCCCAGGGGAAAACGGAACTCTTTTTCCGCACTGGCAAAGTGACTGGAAGTTGTGCAGAGAATATGTCTGCCGTACCCGCCGTCAATACACAGTGAACCAAGGGAAAGTGATTCGCCCATAGTAGAGCATGCCCCAAAAAGACCGTAAAACGGAATTTGCAGATCAGCAGTCCCAAACGAAGATGCAGCTGTCTGTGCCAACAGGTCACCTGCAAAAAGAAGCTGTATATCAGAGGTAGTGAGTCCGGATTTTTTGATCGCAAGCAGGGCGGCCTGTTTTTGCAGTGTGCTTTCAGCAGCTTCCCAGGTATCTGTCCCAAACATGGGGTCATCGCATATGCTGTCAAAATATGACCCTAATGGCCCTTCGCCTTCTTTCTGGCCCACAATAGAGGCACTGCTTTGGATAAAGACCGGATTTCGGAAAGAGATACTGGATATACCGCAGGTCATTTGTCTGTTCATAGGAAACCTCCTGTAAAAATATAATAAATCACACCAAGTATCCAGGAACTCAGAATCCCATATAAGATCAC
>CAKSAW010000128.1 GCA_934437695.1 uncultured Blautia sp.
TCCAGGCATCTTCTTACTGTCGGCATTTTCAGTTCCGGTGCAATGTCATTGATCTCAAAAGCAGACAATGGTCTTCCTTCTTCCCAAAGCACATTCATAATATCATAACGTTTACCTTTTAAGATGTCCATCTTAAGATCTCCTCCCATTTTTAACCAGATATCACTATAATACAGAAATATCAGATTAATTACAATTACAGAGACCTTACACTGATTTACAGTCCTTTTACAAATTTGTTACCAAGTTTATCCGGACAGTAACATACATCTTTCTACATATCACGAATCATTTCGTCATAAAACAAGCTGTTTTTTCTCAAGTCGGGCATATACCCACTCTCTGAAAAGCGTATAGATCACAGATACAGTAGGAATAAATATCAACATTCCCACAATTCCCATCAGACTGCCGCCCAGCGTTACAGCCACCAGGACCCATATAGACGGAAGACCCACGGAACCACCTACCACGTGAGGATAGATCAGATTTCCTTCAATCTGCTGAAGGATAAGGAACAATCCCAGAAACAGTACTGCTTTCACAGGACTCACCATCAGGATCAGGAAAAATGCCACCCAGCATCCGATGATTCCGCCAAATACAGGAATCAACGCCGTAAATGCAATCAGGACTCCTACCAACATTGCATATGGGAAACGGAGAATCGTCATAGATACAAAAAACATACTTCCAAGGATCACTGATTCAATACACTGTCCTGTAATAAAGCTGGAAAAAATCCTGTTTGCCAGATTCCATACATGAGCCATATATCTGACCGGTTTTTCCGGGAATAATGCATACATTGCCTTTTTTATCTGCTGCATAAGCTTCTCTTTCTGAAGAAGTGTGTAGCAGGCAAATACAAAACCAATAGATACATTCATGGCAGTAGTAAGAAGTCCCACAGTAATTGTAACTGTTGAGGAAACAATATTGTCAACCCCGTTCTTCAGTACACCAAGTACAGAATTGATCATTTTACCCGGCTCAATATTCAGAGACTGTGTCCATTTCACAATTTCCGGATTATTTCCAAATGCATTGTCGATCCATTTCTGGACAACCGGGATATTTTCTTCGATTTTCTTTCCAATATTGATAAATGTTGCTCCCAGTTCCGGCACTACTACCAGCATGACGATCACAATGATACAGATCACAAAACAGATGGAAAGTATAAGACTTACAGGTCTGGCAAGTTTTTCTGCTGCTTTCTTTTTCTGTTTCAGGGCTTTTCCAAACAGACAGTTCTCTATGAATTTCATTGGTACATTGAGAATAAAAGCAATCCCGAAACCGATGATAAATGGAAAAAGAAAACCAAGGAGAACTTTTGCTGTGCCGATGACTATATTCAGGTTCTGGACGCCCAGATATAATAAAACTGCAAATGCTATAAGCCATCGGATTTTTTTCATATTTTCTTTGTCTAGCTCCATTTTGTTTTTTCCTTTCTCAAATTTTAGTCTTTTTTATTTCAGCCTCTGAATTATTTTAACACATTTTTTCTGTAAAAGGGACAATCAGAAAAATAATAATAAATTTAAATTCACAAAAGAATTGACAGTCAACTGCAAATATCTTATAATTGTTTTATACACAATAACTACAAAACTTATATATGTCCATAATCGGTTGGATGTTTCTACCAACTACCGTAATAGTTGTCTATAAGTTCTGTCATCCCAGGGGGATAGACTGTGGAAAAGGCAACAACGGTAGATTTTTTTTGCCTTTCCTTAACCCAAAAGAAAGAAGGTATGATTATGAACAAACAGATTTTCGCATTAAAAGGAACCATTTGCCACAGTAGCTCGCCAACAGAGCTTTCCATCACAGAAAAAGGATATTTAGTGTGCGAAGACGGGCGATGTACCGGGGTTTTCAGTGAACTTCCTGAGAAATATGCAGGAATCCCATGTACAGATTTTGGTGATGAGCTGATCATTCCGGGACTGACGGATCTGCATCTTCATGCTCCGCAGTATACATTCCGTGCTTCAGGTATGGATCTGGAATTACTGGACTGGCTGAATACCTATACATTCCCGCAGGAAGCACGTTACGAAGATTCTGAATTTGCAAAGGAAGCTTATTCTATTTTCGCTGAAGATATGAAGAAGAGCCCGAATACAAGAGCATGTATCTTCGGAACTCTGCATGTCCCTGCTACTGAGATCCTGATGGAGCAGCTGGATAAGACCGGGCTGAAAACCATGGTGGGAAAAGTAAATATGGACCGTAATGGTTCTGCCAAATTACAGGAAGAGAGTGCTCAGGCTTCCGCAGATGCAACTGTCCGGTGGATTGAGGATACTCTGAACAGGTTTGAAAATACAAAGCCAATCCTTACTCCCAGATTTACTCCATCATGTTCTGATGAACTGATGAAAAAGCTTTCTGAGATTCAGAAGAAATATCACCTGCCAATGCAGTCTCACCTCTCTGAGAATTTCGGTGAAATTGCCTGGGTAAAGGAACTTTGTCCGAATACACATTTCTATGGAGAAGCATACAGCCAGTTTGATCTTTTCGGAGGTGACTGTCCGACGGTCATGGCGCACTGCGTTCATTCTTCAGATGAAGAAATTGCCCTTATGAAAAAACAGGGCGTTTACATTGCACATTGTCCACAATCCAACACAAATCTCTCCTCAGGTATCTCTCCTGCCAGACGATATCTGGATGAGGGTATGCATATCGGACTTGGATCTGACATTGCAGGAGGAGCTTCTGTTTCCATTCTGCGTGCCATGGCTGATGCCATTCAGGTTTCCAAACTGTACTGGCGGCTGATCGATTCTTCCATGAAGCCGCTGACTGTTGAAGAAGCCTTTTATATGGGAACAGAAGGAGGCGGTTCCTTCTTCGGAAAGGTAGGAAATTTTAAAGAAGGTTATGAATTTGATGCAGTTGTACTTAATGACAGCACCATTCCAACTCCATTAAAACTTTCTCCGAAAAACAGGCTGGAGAGACTGATCTACCTTTCAGATGACCGCAACATAACCGCTAAGTATGTAGCTGGCAGGAAGATTCTGTAACTGCAGGAAATACAGATTCTGATGGTGTTTTTCCGGCATATCGCTGACATGATGATGTGCCGAGACGATTGATTCCAGGAGTTTCACCCTGTTTTTTCGGGATGATTATCTGAGACACCACAAAACAGCCGGCAATTTTTAAAAGCAAAAGGGGGAAAGATTATGAATCTTGACAAATTATTCCATCTCAAAGAAAACCACACAGATGTAAAGACCGAAGTTATGGCGGGTATTACCACATTCATGACAATGGCATACATTCTGGCTGTAAACCCAAACATTCTGGA
>CAKSAW010000129.1 GCA_934437695.1 uncultured Blautia sp.
AGCTTTAAAACATTTGCATTCTCATAATAATCAATGGGAAGCGTCCGACTGTATACAACCCCTGTATGCTCATCCTTCACCTGTACAGTAACTTCTTTTGCGGTAATCTCAAAAATCTCATCCATGAAAAAGTTCTCCTGTCCACGTTATTTTATATATCCATATTACCATAATTTTGCACAATTATACAAATTGTATTTAATTAATAGTTGGCTATTTTGCGGTTTTTACACTTTTTGCTTTATTTTATTTGAGAAAACTGACTAATTTTAACATTTTCTATGTTATAATAATGCAAATATTATACAATAATTCAAAAGGAGGGATCTATGATGCAGACAGGCGCCCTTATCGTGGCTGCGGGGAAATCATCACGAATGGGAGATTTTAAACCCATGCTTCAGCTCGGATCCATTTCCATCGCACAGCGCGTGATTAATAACTTCCGGCAGGCCGGAATCTCAAAAGTAGTCGTGGTAACCGGATATCATGCGGATATCCTGGAATGCCACCTGGCTTCCAATAATGTGATCTTTCTTCGAAACGAAGACTATGCAACAACCCATATGTTTGATTCTGTCAGGATCGGACTTGAGTATCTGAAAGACAAAGTTGATACAGTACTTTTTACACCTGTAGATGTTCCACTGTTCACAGCACTGACAGTTACACAAATGCTGTCTCTGGGGCGGCCCCTTGTAACTCCGGTCTGTGACGGTAATCCCGGTCATCCGATCCTGATACGTTCCTCACTGATTGATTCTATCCTAAGTGATGATGGCAGATCAGGGCTTAAGGGGGCTGTGGAAAACTGCGGAGAGCCTATGTATTATCTGAATGTAGATGATCCCGGGATCATTCATGATGCTGATACGCCGGAGGATTATGCGGAACTTCTTCGTATACATAATCAGAGTCTGATTCGTTCTGAGATCCATATCCAGCTGGCACGGGAAAAAGTTTTTTTTGACGAAAAACTCTATTCTCTTCTTACACTGATCCATGAAACAGGATCTGTCCGTGATGCCTGTGAGCGCATGCACATTTCCTATTCCACCAGCTGGAACCTGATCCATACACTGGAATCACAGCTTCATGAACCGCTGATCATCAGAAGTCAGGGAGGTGTAAAAGGCAGCCACAGTGAACTGACCCCATACGGCGAAGAATTTCTGAAACGATATGCCCATTTTTCAGAAGAAACCCGTTCCTGTTCAAAAAAAATATTTGAAGAATGTTTTGGAGGATTTTTAAATGCGTAATCTTTATCTGGTCCGACATGGAAAACCACAGTATCCGGATGAACATTCTTACTGTGTGGGACAGACAGATTTTTCTTTATCCATGCTTGGACATTTGCAGGCAGTCCTTCTCCATGAAGAATTGTCAGATAAAATATCCGGGGTATACTGCAGTCCTTTGTTAAGGGCTGTTGAAACAGCAGACCATATAGCGTCTGAGCTTCCGCATATGACTGTTTCTGATCTGAAAGAACGAAATCTTGGAGAATGGGATGGTCTTTCTTTTGATGAAATACGTCAGAGATGGCCAGACATTTACGAAGCACGTGGGAATGACCCTGATTATCCGATTCCGGGGGCAGAAAATCCGGCTGTATCCGGCTTTCGCTTTTCACAGGCAGTTCATGAGATTCTTTGCTCTTCGGAGGGTGATATTGCAGTGGTGGCTCATACAGATGTGATTTCTTCTTATTTATATACATTACAGTCCGGTATCTACAGCAGACAGCAGTTTCGTCTGTCCTGTGGCTCTTATTATCATCTGGAAGTGGATGAAAAAAATAATGCTGCTTTATCTGAGACCAGTTACATATTACCGCATCCTGAATTAAATGATGTACTATGTCTCCAGCTTCGCGATGCTGTTTCTCTGCCCCGTCATGTACAGGCTCACAGTGATGCTGTTACTGAGCTTGCCTGTTGTTTATCCAATATGCTGGAATCCAATGGTTATATTTTTGACCAGAAGCTTGTTCGCGCCGGTGCACTTCTGCATGATATTGCCAGACTTCAGAGACATCACACGAAAACAGGCGGTGAACTTTTCTTACAGTTAGGTTATCCTGAAATCAGCCAGATCATTTCACAGCATCATGGTCTGCTGGAAACGAAGCTGGATGAGGCAGCCATTGTATTTCTGGCTGATAAACTGATTCAGGAAACACAGCGTGTAACAATAGAAAAAAGATTTGCAGACAGTATGCATAAATGTAAAAATCCTGAAGCAGTGAGAGCTCATGAGCAGCAATTGGAACAGGCTCTGAAACTTCGTGATATGGTACAGACGATCTGCCATATAAAACTTTGAACACAAATCAGATTCATCTGACATTCTGATAAACTGCGAAGCAATTATTCAGTTATGAACAGGTAACGAAGCGGATGATTTTATCCGTTTGATTCTAGAGTGTGTTGAAAAAATAGAAAGGATGGTGCAAAATGATAACCAAACCTGTATGTCGAACCGTAATCTTTGGTGCCGGACAGATCGGACAGATGACTGCAAGACTTCTAAGCAGTTCTTTTCAGCTCATGTGCTTTGCAGACAATGATTCCCGTAAACACGGACAATGTATTGGCAGAATTCCAATCTATTCCCCTGATACAGCTACTTCATTTCTTCCGGACTTGGTCATCTTTGGTGTACTGGATGAAGAGCGGCGTAACTCTATGAAAAAACAGATGGAGGACTTAGGCTATAAGGGTCCGTTCTGTGATCCCTGCACACTTCGCATGTTTGATGCACGGGTTGCTGTTATGCGTCTTCTGGCTGAACAAATCTGTCAGTTGGATATCCCAGGAGATGTTGCTGAACTCGGTGTTTTCCAGGGAGAATTCTCTGCCCTGATCAGTACAGCATTTCCAGACCGGAAAATCCATCTTTTTGATACTTTTGAAGGCTTTTCGGAAAAGGATGTATCGATAGAATCCGCCGGTAATCTGTCCCGTGCCAGAGCAGGAGATTTCTCCTGTACTGATGTTGATTCTGTTCTTCACATTATGCCTGATCCCAAAAATACTGTGATTCACAAAGGATGGTTTCCGGATACTTTTTCCGATGCTGTAGAGGAAACCTTCTGTTTCGTATCTCTTGATACAGATCTCTATGCTCCAACTGCAGCTGCTCTCCCTCTGTTCTATGAACGTTTAGCCACAGGAGGAGCTCTTCTGATACATGATGTATACAGCACACAGTTCTCCGGGTGCCGGAAAGCAGTTGAGGAATTCTGTCTGAAGAATCATCTGTTTCCGGATCCTGTATGTGACCTGCACGGAAGTGTAATAATCCGTAAATTATGATGAAAAAACCTGTC
>CAKSAW010000130.1 GCA_934437695.1 uncultured Blautia sp.
GCACATCCCGCAGACACCAGGATGAAACCAAGACGTGAGCCAAACGACTCTCTCTTCATACTGTTTTTCCCCCTTTAAGGTTTAGATTTTACTTTATCAGACTGATGCGTTAGATTAACGCATTAACGTATTTTAGTGCATGATAAAAGGGCCTGTAAATCAGCCCTTTTATCATATCAACAGCCATATCTGCTTTCACTGTTTTCTTTTCAAAATCCTTAGACTCCAGCCTTATTCTTACGTCCGCAGCACTGTTTATATTTCTTGCCACTTCCGCATGGACACGGATCGTTTGGATATACTTTAATTTCTTTTCTCTGAACCGGTTTCTTAGGACCTGCACTGTCATCTTTGTTTGTTCCGGTAACCTTTGCAACCTGCTCACGTTCAATCTTCTGTTCTACATGTACATGATACAGCATACGAAGTGTATCTTCCTGAATAGATGTGATCATTTCGTTGAACATATCAAATGCGCTCATCTTATATTCAACAACCGGATCTCTCTGTCCATAAGCAGCAAGTCCGATACCCTGACGGAGGATTTCCATATCATCGATATGATCCATCCACTTGCTGTCAATGCTCTTCAGAAGTACAACACGCTCTAATTCACGAAGCTGTTCAGGTTCAGGGAACTCTGCCTCTTTTGCTTCATAGAGTTTCACTGCTTCTTCTTTCAGTTCATGTTTAATCTCATCACGTTTCTTACCTTTTACGCTGTCAATTGTAAGAGGTTTGATCGGAATGATCGGAAGAAGAACTCCATTGAATTCATTCAGATCCCATTCTTCAGAATCTACATCATCTGAGAAACACATATCCACATAAGTATCTACTGTATCCTGGATCATCTTGTAGATTGCTTCGCGCATATTTTCACCATCAAGAACCTGACGACGCTCTTTGTAGATGATCTCACGCTGCTCATTATTTACCTGGTCATAATCAAGAAGATTCTTACGAATACCAAAGTTGTTAAACTCAATCTTCTCCTGTGCTTTCTCAATAGCATTGGACAGCATCTTGTGTTCAATCTGCTCATTCTCTGCAACACCCAGAGATGTGAAGATCTTCATCAGTCTCTCAGAACCGAACAGACGCATCAGGTCATCTTCAAGGGAAATGTAGAAACGGGATTCACCCGGGTCACCCTGACGACCGGAACGTCCACGGAGCTGATTATCGATACGTCTGGACTCATGACGTTCTGTACCGATGATCATCAGACCACCAGCCTCTCTTGACACATCATCCAGCTTGATATCAGTACCACGACCAGCCATGTTAGTAGCGATGGTAACCGCTCCTGCCTGACCTGCCTGTGCTACGATCTCAGCTTCCAGTTCATGGAACTTGGCATTCAATACATTATGTTTGATTCCCTGTCTCTTCAGCATACGGCTAATAAGTTCGGAAGTTTCAATTGTAATCGTACCAACCAGTACAGGCTGCTGTTTTGCATGAGCTTCCACTACAGCATTTACAACTGCATTGAATTTCTCTTTCTTTGTCATATAAACAGCATCTTCATGGTCAACACGGATAACCGGTCTGTTTGTCGGGATCTCAACAACGTCCATTGCATAGATATCACGGAACTCTTTTTCCTCTGTGATAGCTGTACCGGTCATACCGCCCTTCTTATCATATTTATTAAAGAAGTTCTGGAAAGTAATAGTTGCCAGAGTCTTGCTCTCACGTTTGATCTTAACATGCTCTTTTGCTTCGATTGCCTGATGAAGACCATCTGAATAACGACGTCCCGGCATGATACGTCCGGTAAATTCATCGACAATAAGGATCTCGTCATCCTTAACTACATAGTCCTGATCCTTATGCATCAGGTTATGGGCACGAAGTGCAAGTATGATATTATGCTGGATCTCCAGATTCTCCGGATCTGCCAGGTTCTCAATATGGAAGAAGTTCTCCACCTTATGAACACCCTGCTCTGTAAGGTTTACGATCTTATCTTTCTCATTTACAACAAAGTCACCTGTCTCGATAACTTCCTCTCCCATGATAGCTGCCATCTTAGTCATCTCATGGCTGGCCTCACCTCGCTCTAACTGCTGGGCAAGAATATCACAGGCTTCATATAACTTGGTAGACTTTCCACTCTGTCCGGAAATGATCAGAGGAGTACGTGCCTCATCGATCAGAATGGAGTCAACCTCATCGATGATACAGTAGTGCAGATCTCTCTGTACCAGCTGTTCCTTATAAATAACCATGTTGTCACGCAGATAATCAAAACCAAGTTCATTATTGGTAACATAAGTAATATCGCAATTGTATGCTGCACGGCGCTCGTCCTGCTTCATGTCATTTAAAACGACACCAACTGTCAGTCCAAGGAATTCATGGATCTGTCCCATTTCCTCAGAATCTCGTTTAGCCAGATAATCATTGACTGTTACGATGTGTACACCCTTTCCCTCCAGGGCATTTAAGTACGCCGGAAGAGTTGCAACAAGTGTTTTACCTTCACCTGTTCTCATCTCTGCGATACGTCCCTGATGAAGAATGATACCACCGATCAGCTGTACACGGAAATGTTCCATTCCAAGAACACGCTTGCCGGCTTCACGTACAACCGCAAATGCCTCAGGAAGCAGATCATCCAGTGTCTCTCCCTCTTCAAGACGTTTCTTAAATTCTCTTGTTTTTCCTCTGAGTTCTTCGTCGCTTAACTTCTGCATGTCCGGGCGCAGGCTCTCAATTTTCTCAACCAGAGGCATGATACGCTTAACCTCTCGCTGGCTGCGGGTCCCGAATACTTTTGAAAACATATTCATATTAGATCTTACTCCTGTTTATTTCTTTTTGAAAAGCATTACTGTTATACAGCATGCATATATTACAAACTGATTCTGTATACACAATACTAAACTATTCTAACACTTTCCGTTATGGAAAACAATGAATTTTTCATGAACAAACCAAGAAAATTACGGAGTACTCCAAATTATCGCTTCGTATCTACGATCAGTCTGCCAAATTTCTGCAGTTCTTTTTCAGCCTGCACAAAATCCGGTAAATGCCACTCCCAGTTTGGAGAACCAATGGTTCCAGGTGTGTTGATATGACCTTCTTTTCCAAGTCCAAGAATATCTGCCAGCGGAATGATCGCATATTCTGCCTGATTCTGCATGGTATACTGAAGGAATCTGTCTTTAACAGAGCCCTGTGATGCTCCCGCCTTCTTTAACATGCGACGGATCTTTCTTCTGGCTGCAGCACTCATAT
>CAKSAW010000131.1 GCA_934437695.1 uncultured Blautia sp.
ACTTCATCCGGACCTGCGAAAATCACTTCGTGTTCTCCGACGATCGTTCCGCCGCGGACTGCTGAAATACCAATCTCCTTATCATCTCGCATCTCACGTCTCTGGCTGCGGTCATAAGTATAATGATACTGATCATCCATTGCCTCATTAATACTGTCTGCCAGTGCAAGTGCTGTTCCGCTTGGTGCATCCAGTTTCAGTCTGTGATGCTTCTCAACAACCTCTATATCAAATCCTGCTGTTGCCAGAACCTTTGCTGCATCCTGAAGCAGCTTCATCAGTGTATTAATTCCCAGAGACATGTTTGCAGATTTCAGAACTGCAATCTTCTCAGAAGTCGCTTCAACCTTTGCAAGCTGCTCTTCGCTTAAACCGGTTGTACATAATACAACCGGAAGATGACGTTTCTCACAGTAAGCAAGAAGAGCATCTGTTGCCTTGGCAGAAGAGAAATCAATAAGTGCATCCGCATCTACCTGACATTCTTCCATATTAGTGTATACAGGGTAACTGTTCTTTCCCTGGTCTGTAACATCAATACCTGCTACAATTTCAGCGTCCGGATCCTTCTCAACAAGTCCTGAGATCACCTGGCCCATATGACCATTGCAGCCATGCATAATAATCTTTACCATTTGTATTTCCTCTCAATTCCAGCATCTGCGTAATTATCAGGACAAACTCCTTTTTTACGCAAGTTTAAGTCCAAAGTTCTTCAGTTCTTCAGCAAGTTTTGCTTTATTTGCCTCTTCCATTTCTGTCAATGGCATACGAAGCGGTCCTACTTCCATTCCCATCAGATTCATAGCTGCCTTAACAGGAATCGGATTTACTTCACTGAACAGCGCATGGATCAGTGGGATTGCTTTTAACTGGAGATCTGTTGCGCCTTTGATATCTCCTTCAAAGAATTTCATGACCATATCATGAGTTTCCTTAGGAGCAACATTTGAAAGTACGGAAATTACTCCAAGTCCGCCCAGTGAAAGGATCGGAAGTACCTGGTCGTCATTTCCGGAGTACAATTCAATGCATCCGTCTGCCATGGACATCATAGTTGCAATCTGGGAAAGGTCTCCGCTTGCTGCTTTAATGCCAACAATATTCTTAACATTCTTAGCCAGAGCTACTGCTGTTGCAGGCTGGATGTTACATCCTGTACGGCTTGGAACATTGTACATAATGATTGGTGTTTCCGGAACTGCTTCTGCGATCGCTGTATAATGAGCGATCAGTCCTTTCTGTGTTGCTTTATTATAATATGGAGTTACGACCAGAAGTGCATCTGCACCATAGGAAGCAGCTTCCTTTGACATTGCGATGGCAGTTTCTGTACAATTAGAACCTGTACCTGCAATGACCGGAACACGTTTGTTTACTTTGTCAATTGCAAACTTAATTGTTTTAAGATGCTCTCCGTGTGTCATTGTAGATGACTCTCCTGTTGTTCCGCAAATGATGATCGCATCTGTACTGTTTGCAATCTGATACTCAAGGATTTCCTCCAGTTTATCATAATTAACCTTACCGTCGTCATACATAGGGGTTACGATTGCAACACCTGCACCTTTAAAAATTGCCATTTGCTTTCCTCCTTTATTCTTGTGTAGCTTCTATATAGATTATCTTTATATGAAATAACCTATACAATCTCTGTCGTCAGTGTAGTTATACTGTCTGCATACTTGCGCAGGCAGTCAGGCAATGTCCGTCCTGTAAGCAGAATGTGCATACTCTCATCCTTCATCTTGAGTATATCACCAATTGCCTCAGCTGTGGTGATACCGTAATCCGGAAGCGCCAGGATCTCATCCAGAAGCAGAAAATCGCACTCCTGCGTTGCAATAACCTTCCTTGCAAAATTCAAAGCATTAAGGATATTTGTCTTCTCCTCTGCTTTCTCCTGATCATTCAGTCCCTCATAGCATTCATCATACTTTTCAAAGCGGAATATCTTGATATCCAGATTATCCAGTTCCTCCAGAAAATCCAGTTCTCTGCGCTCTTTTCCTTTCAGAAACTGAATAATAATGACGCTTTTACCCTTTGCGGAAGCCCTCAGGCACTGACCGATAGCCAGAGTTGTCTTTCCTATTCCGCCACCACAGTAAACTTCTGTAAATTCTTTTTCCATAATAAACAATTCCTCTTATCGCTGTTGAAATTGCATCTTCTTCTTTATGTCAAAACAGACATTATAAACAGCATCCTGTTTTTATCTGAATACGCTTATATTACCGCAGTTTATAAAGAATTGCAAGTAATTCCTTATTCCATATATTCCAGCTTACTTACAGAAACCTCATAGGCAACCCTTTTCTCTGTTTCATTTTCGCCAATCCGTTTCATATATTCTCTGCTCTGGATACGTCCCCAGATCAGGACGTGCCCGCCCACTTCAAAAGCAGATGCATAGCGGGCATTTCTTCCCCAGCAGATACATGGTATGTAGTCTGATTTTCCATAAGGACGGTTTACTGCCAGAAGTATATCTGCGATTTCTCTTCCAAGAGGAGTCTTACGGTATACAGGTGGTTTGCAGATAAATCCATCCAGAAATATCTGGTTTACAGGAACTGTTTCATCCTCTTCCTCCACAAATTTCAGTTCTCTGGTGAACACAGAGAGCACAAGACGATTATGTTTCTCCTCATGTCGGTTATAGGAGCGGAACTGCCCATGAATCTCCACATATTCTCCGACATAATCCTGCGTTACATCCACCAGTCTTTCAGAAACCATGACCGGAATCCTGTCTTCCGAATCACTAAGTCTTTTTACCAACAGCTCAGTCATGTAAAAGCCTTCTCCAAATACCTGATGACTGAATGTAAAGCCTGTTGCAATTTTACCCATCATAGATACCTGATTGTTTTCAATAATTTTATCTGCCATAATGTGGTTCTCCTTCCCAGCAGAGCATCCATCTCTGAAAGCCTTCGGCTGTACGGACTGCAATATCCCCGCCCGGCAATCTTCATATGCTCCAGTGTACCTTAATTGTTCTTTATAAGGTTATGTACAGGCTTTTCTGTTTAGAACCAGAATCTGTAAAAATAAAAAAAATTATTTTAATACCTTGTAATCTTCCGAAAATGTGGTAAACTGGAAAATCGGGTAACTTATTGAAGAAAAAACACATATAATAGGAATAAATACAAATACAAATCATTCAGACTTAAAGAGGAAAGGAAAATCATTTTATGAGAACAAAACGTGAAGA
>CAKSAW010000132.1 GCA_934437695.1 uncultured Blautia sp.
GTATTGATTCCAAGGTTTGCAAGCTTCTGAGCACCTGCAAAAGATCCGTCACCACCGATAACAACAAGTCCGTCGATTCCATGTTTTCTGCAGATTTCTGCACCACGTTTCTGTCCTTCTTCTGTACGGAATTCTGCACAGCGTGCTGTATAAAGGACTGTACCGCCACGCTCGATTGTATCAGATACATCTTTGGCACTCATGTCAATGATCTCTTCATTTAACAGACCATTGTATCCTTTAAGAATACCTTTTACGTTTAATCCACTGCTTAAACCTCTTCTGACAACTGCACGGATCGCAGCGTTCATTCCTGGGGCATCACCACCGCTGGTAAGGACACCAATGGTTTTTATCTTCTTTTCTGCCATCTTTTCTTCCTCCATCTTCTGAATCTATCTCATTTTACTATACACATATTCGGGTATAGTTTAGCGCATTTCTATAAGTTTTTCAATCCTCTTTCTACAAGTTTAACATTGGTTTGACCATATTTTTCGTACATATAATTTATCCAGGAATCCTGTATTTGTGCATGATAACCAACAGGAAGCTTTTTTATGGCCTTTACATCTTTCAGATAGATTACAACAGCACTGTCACCAGGTGACCGTCTGAGGTCTGCAAGCAGTTCCTGTGACTGCTGTGTATAGGCTTCTTTGCTGTCAAACTGAATCCAGATTTCTCTTGGCATATTATCAAACGGACGAATCTTTTCCAGGATCAGTTTGCTGGCACGGTCATCCTCAGCTGACACACGTCCCTGAATAAAGACTCTGCCATCCTCATTCAGATACTGCTGACTTTTCTCATAATCTCTCGGGAACACAACAACCTCCACGGTTCCTACCAGATCTTCCAGTGTAAGAAATGCCATAACCTTATTATTCTTTGTATATTTAATAGTTTTATCCGTGATCATTCCTCCGACGATCACCTTCTGTCCATCCATCACTTTCGGAAGATTTGTTTCTTCATCCTGTTGAAAATCAGAGGTTTTTGCTGAGATTGTTTTCTCCATCATTACACGGTAATTCTCCAGTGGATGGCCACTGAGATAGATTCCCAGAACTTCTTTCTCATATCCGAGAAGTTCTTCTTTTCCAAACTCCTCCACATTTGGCATACGGATTTCAAATTCCTTTTTATCCTCCTCACTTACCAGATCAAAAAGACTCATCTGACCGGCCAGTGAATTCTTCCTCTCCTGGCTGATACTGTCTGAAATCTTCTGATATATCATCATTTTCTGTCTGCGGTTTCCTTCCAGACAATCCAGTGCACCTGCCTTTATAAAGTTTTCCACTGCTCTTTTATTGATCTGCTGTGAATTTCGTTCCATAAAATCCTTCAGGGAACGATACTGTCCATTGTCTTCACGTTCCTTTACCAGACTCTCAATAGCAGGACGTCCCACACTCTTGATCGCAGATAATCCATATCTGATCGCGCCATTGTCTACGGAAAATCCATACATTCCACAGTTAACATCCGGGGGAAGGATCTTTATCCCCATCTGCCTGCAGACCAGGATATATTCAGCAACCTTATTTGGAAAATCAATAACAGAAGTCATAAGCGCTGCCATAAATTCAACCGGATAATAATACTTCAGATATGCAGTCTGATAAGAAACAACTGCATAAGCTGCAGCATGAGATTTGTTAAATGCGTACTTGGCAAAATCGATCATTTCATCATAAATCTTATTAGCCGTTGCTTCCTCAATCCCATTGGCAATGCATCCCGGAACCCCCTCTTCCTCATTTCCGTAAACAAAGTTCTGGCGCTCCTTTTCCATGACAGAGGCCTTCTTTTTGGACATTGCACGGCGCACCAGGTCGCTTCGGCCCAGAGTATAACCGGCCAGGTTACGAACAATCTGCATAACCTGCTCCTGATAGACAATACACCCATAAGTAGGCTTCAGAATCGGTTCCAGCTGAGGGCAATCATAACGGATTGTATCCGGACGGTTTTTACCACGGATATACTGGGGGATGAAATCCATAGGACCCGGGCGGTAAAGGGAAATTCCCGCAATCACATCTTCCAGACTCTGAGGCTTCAGTTCCTTCATAAAGTTTTTCATTCCCGCACTTTCAAGCTGGAACACACCGTCAGAACGACCGGTGCCAAGGGAATCCAGAACCTTTTTATCATTATAATCTATTTTCTGCATATCCAGAGTGACACCTGCATCCTTCCGGATCAGCTTTACTGCATTCTGGATCACAGTCAGGGTACGAAGTCCAAGGAAATCCATTTTCAAAAGTCCCAGTTCTTCCAGGGTTGTCATGGTAAACTGAGTGACAATGGAACCATCTGATGCCCTGGAAAGTGGTACATATTCTGATACATCCTTCTGACTGATAACAACACCGGCAGCATGCATGGAGGTATGTCTGGGAAGTCCCTCCAGACGTCTTGCCATATCAATCAGATAATGGATTTCATCCTGTTCTTCGTATGCTTTTTTCAATTCAGGGTTCATAGTGAGGGCTTTATCTATCGTGATATTTAATTCTTGCGGAATCATTTTTGCAATAGAATCAACCTGTGCATAAGGCATATCCAGTACACGGCCCACATCCCGGATCACACCACGGGCTGCCAGAGTTCCAAAAGTAACGATCTGAACAACACAGTCATCGCCATATTTACGGCGGACATATTCAATAACCTCCTGCCTTCTTTCGAAGCAGAAGTCAACGTCAATATCAGGCATAGATACTCGTTCCGGATTCAGGAACCTCTCAAAGAGCAGATCATAACGTATCGGATCAAGCTGTGTAATGCCTAAGGTATAGGCAACAAGACTTCCCGCTGCAGAGCCTCGTCCCGGACCTACCATAATATCATGGTCACGGGCATATTTGATAAAATCCCACACTATAAGGAAGTAATCTACATAGCCCATATTTTTTATAGTAGATAATTCGTAATTCAGACGGGTTTTTAATTCTTCTGTAACCGGCTGATAACGTTCCTCCAGTCCCTGGAAGCATAGCTTATTCAGATATTCCCAGGATGTAAGACCATCCGGCACATCGAATCTTGGAAGCTTGGTCACGCCAAATTCAATCTCAACATGACATCTCTGTGCAATCTTATGGGTATTCTCCAGTGCTTCCAGAGCATATGGGAAAAGTTCTGCCATTTCCTCAGGGGATTTCACATAATACTGACCACCCTCATAACGCATTCTGTCCT
>CAKSAW010000133.1 GCA_934437695.1 uncultured Blautia sp.
GCCTGAATGATAAATTCCTCACACAGATCAGCAAACTTCATAAAGCCCTCATAATACTCGCCGTCAGATAGATAAGATACAAAACTGTCCGTCATATATTTCTGTCCTGCATCTGTGAAAATCTGAATAGCCTCTCCATGAGTGGATATGCACCATTTACGTTCTGACATGGTTATCAGAAACAGAATACCACTTTTATCATCTCCCATGCCATAATCATTGTAATCAAAGAAATCATCTGCATAATCAACCGGTGTTGCACCGTCTATGCTCTCTTCTGTAATGACTACAACATCACAGTTATAATCTTCACTGACCTGATCCAGCTTTGCTTCCAGCTCTTCTTCCTGATCATCATCCAGAAGATCTGCAAAATCTGCAAGTCTCTCTGTATGTATTTCTTCTGCAGCATAAACATTTTCCTGAAGCATTCCTGTCATAAATCCTGCAGTGCCTGATAATGTAAGGACAGAAGCCAGAAATACAGGTATTATCTTTTTCTTTATCATTCTTTTGCCCTCCTAAAAAATCAATTTCCCAACAAGACACGCAATAACAGTAAACACAGCAGTCAATCCTGCAAGCCATTTCAGATAGATTCCCTCATCGATTGGAAGATCTCCTGTCATCTTTCCTGTCTGTCCGTTCATGGCAAATATGTACTTCTTATCTTTCCATGTAGTATTGAGGATCCATACCGGATATAACGCATACTGTACCTTTCCTTTTGAGATATTTACATTTGTATTTTCAGGAATTACTGTCGTATACCCCTTCACTGTATCTGCCAATACTTCTTCTGCACTCTTTTTCATACGGACATGTGCCCTGTTTATACTCTCTTTTTCATCAACATCATACTTATCTGCAAGATATCCTGAAAGATATGCTGTCTGAAAATCTACTGCATCTGCAATGTTAAAGGGTTCAATCGATTCCATAAGATCGTCTGCCATTTTCTCCGAACCATCCACAGGTACAGAAGCAAACGCCATGTTACCGCCTCTTTCTACAGAATAGTAGCTGGTCTCTGTATAATCGTAATCCTTATCGCTCCATCTTCTTACCTTAGTTGCCTTATAACGGACATCTGCATCAACATCCGCATCAAAAAGCCAGAATGGAACATACACACCCTTAATCTCATCAATATGGTTTTCCTTACGAAAAGCTTTCGGTAAGAGACGTTTTCCCTTAATATGTCTGAAATAGGCTTCTTTGGCAGCTTTCTTATCCTTTTTAAACGGAATTACAAGATCCGGTCTTAGGGCACCTCTGAACTTCTCTGTCATAACTACAGGATTCCCGCAATATGGACAGTTCGATGCCCCTGTGCTCTCATCTGCTATGATCTCACCACCACAGGACTGACAGGTATAGACATTCATTCCATCTGTCTCACCTTCCTGCCATTCCCTGCCGGCATCTGTCTGCCATCCTGACAGATCATCCTGCTGATCTGCCTCACGTTCTGCCTGTGCATCCAATTCTTTCAAGGTATCCAGTTCAAACTCCGTATCACAATACGGACACTTCATTTTCTGTGATTTACTGTCAAATTCCAACGCACCGCCACAGGCAGGGCATTTATATTCTTTTAAATCAGACATATACATTCCTCCCCTGCTGTAATTTTACTGTCTTGGTTTACCGCATTCTGCACAGAATTTTCCGGTATTTACTGCACCACAGCTGCAGGTCCACTCTCCTGCAGGTCTTGGGCTTCCGCACTCCGCACAGAATTTCCCGGTATTTACTGCGCCGCAACTGCAGGTCCACTCTGCCGGCTGAGGTTTTGGTTTGCCACATTCAGAACAGAATCTTCCTGAATTCTCAGCTCCACATTCACACTTCCATGTTCCTGCACCGGATACAGGCTGCATTTTCGGCGCTGTCTGAGCCGCCTGCTGAACCTGTGCTGCCTGCTGCTGTGCTCCCATCTGGTAAAGATTCTGCATATTTGCTCCACCGGCCTGACTTGCCATACCCATTCCCATAAATCCTGTCATGGCACCTGCTGTATTGGAGGCTGCTGCCTTCATAGCTTCTGCCTGTGCTCCTGCAAGAGTAGCTGCTGCCATGGTTGGATCACGCATGATTGCATTTCTCTGAGCCTCTTTGATCATCTGTGCATCTTCATCCGGAAGTGTTACAGGATTCATTGCAATAGAAACAATTGCAAGACCTCTTGTTTCTATCCATTTCTTTGTAAGAGCCTCATTCATGGCATCGCATAATTCCAGCACATGTCCGGGGATCGCACTTGGGCGGATCTGAAGCTCTGAAATCTTTGCAAATGCAGGCTGAAGTGCACTTACAAATTCTGTTTTTAACTGACCCTCAATTTCTTCCCTGTCATACTGCTGTTCAATATTTCCGCATACGTTTGTATAAAACAGAAGCGGGTCAACGATTCTGTAAGAATATACTCCATTACAGCGTACAGATACATCAATATCCAGACCGATATTTCTGTCTACTACACGGAATGGGATCGGATTTGCTGTTCCAAACTTGTTATCGATCAGTTCCTTGGTATTAAAATAGTAAACTCTCTGATCTTTTCCAGTGTCTCCGCCAAACTCAAAACGTTTCTTAACTGTCTCAAAAGTTTTGCTGATTCCCTCTCCCAGGCTTCCGGAAAAGATACTTGGTTCAGTGGAGGCATCATAAGTAAACTGTCCTGGTTCCGCACAGACTTCTACAACCTTTCCCTGCTCCACAATGATCATACACTGACCGTCTGCAACTGCGATTCCCGAACCACTTGTAATAATGTTATCGCTGCCCTTTTTATTAGAAGAACGTCCACTTACTCTCTTCTCACCTTTTACAACAAGGACATCTTTATCAATTGCATCACAGTAGAAAAACTCTTTCCACTGATCCGCCATTGTACCGCCAAATGCACCAATTGCCGCTTTAATTAATCCCATAACTATATCTCCTTCCTGATTTTCCTAATTATTTTTCGCTTGCATTTCCTTAATTTCACAGAAAATTATATGCAATTTCATAACTGTTCAGGATTCTCACAGGTATGAATCCTTATTTGTATATTCATAATACCATATTTTTTCTGACCTGTCATGCGCAAAAACTCCTTTTTTCTGTCATTTTGCAACATATCAGGATAATTCACATAAAAAGATTAAAACTTCACTTTTATGATCAGTTTTCTATATTGACCGTACTTCCAATTCCCACTTC
>CAKSAW010000134.1 GCA_934437695.1 uncultured Blautia sp.
AGGGTACTTTCTTGGAAAAAGATATAAAAAATTACCGCAAAAAGTCATTCTCACATGTACGATGAGCCCTTATTACTGGAACAGAAAAAACAGTAAATAACAGATGGTCAGAACACGGCAATTTACGATAATTGTCACACTTTGAACACAATTAATTGATATACTGAATCCAGAGTTCAGATAAGAGTTATTGTTTGTTTTTGAGTTCATATTTATGAACAGTAACATATGGAACAGAAGGGAGCAGATTACATGAATGATGAAAGAAACCTGGGCGAAAAATCAGATGATCCCGGTCAGCAGCCCAGATATGAACATTATCAGTTCCATGAAGAGTCGGGAACTGCTTTGAAGATATCCGGTCCCTCCGAACGCAGAAAAGGTCGAAATTCTTTTCAGAAAAAAGCAGGGACAACGGTTGTGCTGGCCGTGATCTTTGGGCTGGTGGCAGCAGTGGTATTTCAGACTGTGAATTTCGCAGCAGACAGATTTCTGAGTGTTGATAAGTCTTCTGTACAGATTCAGACTACGGAAGGTGTAGATCAGCAGGATACAGTATCAGACAGTGGCAGTTCTGATAAGACGGTATCTGAGATTGCTTCTGAGAATGGGACAGTGGCAGCAGTAGCACAGGCTTCCATGCCTTCTGTAGTTGCGATCACAACTGTAAGTGTACAGGAAATCCCAAGCTTTTTTGGATACAGTTCACATAAATATAAGAGTGCGGCAACTGGTTCGGGGATCATAGTAGGAGATAATGATGACGAACTTCTGATCGCAACGAATAATCATGTGGTAGAAGGAGCTACAACATTAAGCGTCTGCTTCATTGGAAATGATGTGGCAAATGCAGAGACAGAGACAGTCAATGCAGGAGATAATGGTGATCTGAATGTAGAGGATGCTGTCAGCGCCAAGATCAAAGGTACAGATGCAGATAATGATCTGGCAGTTGTTGCAGTAAAAAAAGCAGATATTCCTGAGGATACATTAAACCAGATCAAGATTGCACAGATAGGAAGCTCAGATGATCTGATGGTAGGAGAACAGGTAGTTGCCATCGGCAATGCACTGGGATATGGACAGTCTGTAACATCAGGCTGGGTCAGCGCATTAAACAGGACGATCTCAACAGATGACGGAACGAACAGTACGGGACTGATCCAGACAGATGCAGCTATCAATCCAGGTAACAGCGGAGGTGCGCTTTTGAATATGAAGGGTGAGCTGATCGGTATCAATTCTGCAAAATATGCAGACAGCTCAGTAGAAGGTATGGGATATGCTATTCCGATTTCAAAAGCACAGCCGATTCTGGAAGAACTGATGAACCGTGAGACAAGGGAGAAGGCGGACAGCAGTGAGAAAGGATATCTGGGAGTTGTCCTTGCGAATCTGACCACAGAAGCGATCCAGATGTACAATATGCCTACAGGAGCCTTTGTAAGAGGTGTGGAGCAGGATTCTCCGGCACAGGAGGGCGGTATCTGCAAGGGAGACATCATTGTAAAATTTGACGGACAGAAGGTCAGTGATGGTGATGACCTGCTGGATAAACTGCAGTATTATAAATCCGGTGAGAAAATAGAGGCAGTTGTGGCAAGAGCAGACAATGGTGAATACAGGGAAAGTACAGTGGAAGTGACTCTGGGAAGCAGACCGGATAACGGATAAACAGGAAGACATCGCTATATGGCGGTGTCTTTTGTGATATAAATTTATAAAACTTTCATTTTGTTATAATGAAATAGTATGGTATAATTCACTTGAATAAATGGATTGGATATAGAAAGGAGTCATTATGAGCGAGAATTATAATGATGATGAAATAATAGATGTAGATGAAGACACAGAGGAAAAAAATAATAAACCTGAGAAATTCTGTTTTCTCTGTCGCAGACCTGAGAGTAAAGCCGGTCCGATGATAGAGCTTCCGAATAATATACATGTATGTACAGACTGTATGCAGAAGAGCTTTAATTCCATGAACCAGCAGTTTAATGAAGGAAAATTCAATTATTCTGATCTGCTGAATATGCCGAATGTAAGTATGATCGATCTGAGCAGTCTGCAGAATCCGGTACAGCAGCCAAAGAAAGCAAAAAAGAAAAAGAAACAGGAGAAACCTGTCCTGGATCTGAAGAATATTCCGGCTCCACATAAGATCAAGGAGACCCTTGACCAGTATGTGATCGGTCAGGAAAAAGCTAAGAAAGTAATGTCTGTGGCTGTCTATAATCATTACAAACGTGTGGCAACAGATACTATGGATGAGATTGAGATCGAGAAGTCCAATATGCTTATGATAGGACCTACCGGATGCGGTAAGACTTATCTTGTAAAAACACTGGCAAGGCTTCTTGATGTACCCCTTGCCATCGCAGATGCCACATCTCTGACAGAGGCAGGTTATATTGGTGATGACATTGAAAGTGTTGTGTCCAAGCTTCTGGCAGCAGCAGATAATGATGTGGAACGTGCTGAACATGGGATTATTTTTATTGATGAGATTGATAAGATCGCAAAGAAGAAGAATACCAATCAGAGAGATGTCAGTGGTGAGGCAGTACAGCAGGGAATGCTGAAGCTTCTTGAGGGAAGTGAGGTGGAAGTTCCGGTAGGTGCCAACAGTAAGAATGCGATGGTTCCGCTTGTAACTGTAAACACACGGAATATTCTGTTTATCTGCGGAGGTGCTTTCCCTGATCTGGAGAATATCATTAAAGAAAGGCTGAATAAACAGGCATCTATTGGTTTCTATGCAGATCTCAAGGACAAGTACGACAATGATCCATATCTGCTGCAGAAGGTTACAGTAGAGGATGTGCGCAATTTCGGAATGATCCCTGAATTCATAGGACGACTTCCGATCATTTTTACTCTGGATGGACTTAATGAGGACATGCTTGTGAAAATACTGCAGGAGCCTAAGAATGCGATCCTTAAACAGTATCAGAAGCTTCTGGCGCTGGACGAGGTAAAACTGGAATTTGAAGACGGTGCTCTTCATGCCATTGCCTCAAAAGCACTGGAGAAAGATACCGGGGCCAGAGCACTTCGTGC
>CAKSAW010000135.1 GCA_934437695.1 uncultured Blautia sp.
TATTCGCCTTTTGCAAAAGAAGCACCATAGTTATTGATAGCAGAATAATTAAATACTCCGTCCCAGTAAACCACATGGACTTTGTCATTCTCGACTTCCAGCTTCTTATAATATTCAAAAGTTGCAGGGTCTGTACTGTTATTCTCTACGATCACATATTCATAATTCCTGTATGTTGACTTTTTCTCTATGGAATCCATACAGCGTTTCAGATCATCAATATGGTCTTTGTTCGGAATAATAATGGAGATCAGCGGATCATGATCACGGATAAACTCTGTTCTGTAAAGTCCCAGAAATTCTCCGTTGTGTACTTTTGCATGAACCCCCGTCCTGTTATAATGCTCCTGTACTGCTCTTCTTCCAGCCTCAAAAGCATAGGTTTTGCTTTCCGGGTTCTCTGCAGTGGAATCTTCATGGCATCGCCAGTGATACAGGATCTTGGGTACGTGACAGATTTCCTCATCCTTTACAGCTTCCACGCACCGGAAAACAAAGTCGTAATCCTGTGCCCCGTCAAATTCTTTACGAAGCATTCCTACCTGTCCGATCACGCTGCGGGATACTACAAATAAATGACAGATATAATTTACCGTACAGAGCAGATCCGGGTTATAATCCGGCTTGAAATGCGGCTGAAAAAACTTGTGTCCATCCATGGACATCTTATCCTCATCTGAATATATCACCAATGTTCCAGGATGATCATTGAGAGCCTTTACACATTCAAACAGTGCATTAGGTGTCAGTTCATCATCATGATCTGCAAAAGCTATAAAGTCCCCGGATGCAGCTTCTATGGCACTGTTTGTATTCTCAGAAATCTGCAGTGCGCAGTCATGCGTGATCACTTTAATTCTTGAATCCTTTGCACAAACTTCTGTAAGGATTCCTGTAAGAGGAGAATCTGCACCGCTTCCGTCTGACAGACACAGTTCCCAGTTTGGATATGTCTGCTCCTGCACAGACTCTATCAGTCTCCTCAGATATTTTTCCGGAGTTTTATACAAAGGAACAACTATGGAAATTTTCGGACTGTATGCCAGTTTTGTTCTTCTCTGTTTTTCAAGCTCTGCTTTTCCGGGAAGATGACGGAATATCCATTTCTGATACGGAATCTCTCTTGTAGAAGCTGTCTTTACTTTGGACACTATCTTTCCGACAAGTGCTGTACCTCCCTGGGCTTTCCAGTAATGAAGCCCTTTTTTCACATACTTATCCGCTTTTTTCGCCAGCACATCCAGTTTTCTCAGTGGAATCACCTTTACTGTCTTCTTATCTCCTGCTTTGAAAACCACATACAGACATTTTCCGTGAACATTTGTAACTTCTGTAAAAAATCCTGTTTTTTCCGGATCTTCCAGTTCTTCATAAAGCTGATTAACATCCACACGATCTGTTCTCTGTATATCAGCAGCCAGAGGTTTCTTATTCTCATCAAAAATCTGGATAGCGATCGGCTTACTGTCAATCGCCCATCCTCTCAGACGTACCATTCCCTGTTGTACTTTTTCTTCTTCAATATAAACCTGAGGTCTATCTCTCTTTTTTCTCAGTTCACTGGCTGCTATGGAGAACCATACTTTCTTTTTATCAGGCATATCTGCGTAAATTACCAGCTTTTTAAATCCCTCCAGACTGTCCGGTATTTCCAGAGTAGCTGTAATCTGCTCCCCGCGCATAAGATCCGGGTCTTTAAAGCGCTCCAGAGCACTGACCATTTCTATTTTCTTCACTGTTGTTTTCATTCTGTGACCGTCAAGACATGCTTCCATCTTTGCATCCTTCGGCCAGCTTCCCTGAACAATGTACTGATTTCTGTCCAGCAGATGAAATCTCTCTCTCGTTACTTCAAATATTTCTTTAGACATGTCACTCCCCATTTCTTTCTTCTTTTCTCAAGGAGCAGTCTCCTTCTTTTAATGACAGGTTTGGACTGTAATAAGGATCTCCCTTAGACAATTCTTTTTTCCATTTTTTACGGAAATATTTTACTTCTTTCGAAAATCGAAGCTGCTTCTCAGGCGTATCCTCCAGTCCTCTGGACTTGGATTCATAATGATACAGTTCTGCATAAGGAGTAAATACAACCTTCTGTCCCATATGCCTTACCTGCATGCACAGATCAATATCATTAAACGCTACCCTCAGCTGCTCATCAAAACCGCCGGCTTTCTTAAATACGGAAGTCTTCACCAGCATACATGCTGCAGTAACCGCACTGATCTCCTGCACACAGACCATACGTCCCATATATCCGATTTCTTCTCTTCTGGCTTTGCACATGATATGTCCTGCAATACCGCCAAGACCAAGTACCACGCCTGCATGCTGGATGGTATCATCCGGATAATAAAGTTTTGCACCTGTGATCCCCACTCCGTCCTGCTGACAGTTCTGAAGCATCTCTTCCATCCAGGATGGTGTAATGATCTCCACATCATTATTCAGAAACAGAAGATACTCTCCTCTGGCTTCTTTTACTGCAAAATTATTGATAGCCGAATAATTAAACTCTTTTTTCCATACAATGATCCTTACATTGTCGTATCTGCGCTTCAGTTCCTCATAATAGGCAAACGTCTTTTTATCTTCACTGTTATTTTCCACGATCAGGATCTCATAATTTTTCCAGGTAGATTTCTCCTCTATGGAAGAAATACAGACTTCCAGATCATCAATATGGTCTTTGTTTGGAATAATAACAGAAATCATCGGATTTCCAGTGATCTCTACATAACTTCTGTACCATCCCGGACGATCAGTCAGTTCTACATGCGCGCGGATTCCCATTCGCTCATAGTGTGCCTCTATAGCACGCTTTCCGGCATCAAAAGCGTAACGCTTGCTCTCCGGATTGGCAGCTGTAGAATTCATATGACTTCTCCAGTGATAAAGAACTCTTGGAACATGAACGATTCTCTCTGCTTTCTCACAACACCTCAGGATCAGATCAAAATCCTGTGCTCCATCATATTCCGGACAAAATGTACCCACCTGATCCAGAATTGTTCTTTTTACAACAAAAATATGACAGATATAATTATTCTCTCTGAGCCGGAA
>CAKSAW010000136.1 GCA_934437695.1 uncultured Blautia sp.
TGCTCCATCAGTTCTCTGTCATCTGTAAGAGCTTCTGATACATACACCCTGGAAATCCATTCCCTCGGTGCCTCGCCAAACATTTTTCTTCCTTCAGCAACAAAAAGCCCCTGTTCCCTGCGGACCTTTGTCTTCTGATTTAACTGTATGATATTTTTTACCTGTCCGTTATTTACACTGGTGATCATATATTATCCTCAATTTCCCGAAACCCTATTCAGGTCACTGTTTGCTCCTGCTGCAACGATGGTACAGTCTGCAGGAAGCAGTTCATCCGGTGTCACATTCATATTTATCTTATCTTCTTTCTTAAGACCGATCAGATTAATATGATACTTCTCTCTGACTCTCAGTTCCCGGAGTGTTTTTCCTATCCATTCCTGCGGGATCTTAAATTCTGCCATACTGAAATCGGAAGAAAGTTCAAACATATCAATAAAGCCGCTGGACAAAAGGTTTCTCGCAACTCTGACTCCCATGGAATGCTCCGGATAGATCACCTTGTCAGCACCTATCTTCTCCAGTATCCTTCCATGAAGAGCATTCATTGCCTTTGCCATAACAAAGGGAACTCCCAGTTCCTTTACCTGCATAGTCGCAGTAATACTGGCTTCCATATTCTCAGCTACTGCAATGATTGCAACATCTGCATTCTGTACTCCCAGAGACTGCAGAACACCCGGATCCCTCACATCTGCTCTTACAGCATATGAAACCTTTTCTGCAATATCCTGCACATTATCTTCTTTATCATCAATGGCAAGTACATCACAGTTTGCATCTGCCAGTGTAAGCGCTACCGTCATTCCAAACTGCCCAAGACCTATGACTGCATAAGATTTGTTCTTCATTTCTTCCCCATTTCTCTTTCCGGATAAATATTACCGGAAAGCCTCTTGTTTTTGATCCCACATCTGTTACCCGATCATAATGTCCTCAGCTGCAAGATGAGAATCTGCCGGCATCTTCTGTGCACGTACAGTCACTGCTGTTCCCAATGTCAGAGGACCGATCCTTCCAAGATACATGGTAAGAATTACGATCCATTTTCCTGCTGTATTCAGCTGCGGCGTTAATCCTCTGGACAAACCTACCGTTGCGATCGCAGAAGTAATCTCATAGACAACATCTTCCACTGCTGCTTCCGGCATAGCCGCGCATAAGAGAACACTCATGACAATAAGCACTGTGAGTGCCATTCCTGTTACCACAATTGCAGATCTTATATAGCTTTCCCTGATCCTTCTGTGGTGTACCTCAACATCCTTTTTTCCCTGAAGATTTGACTTCAAACTCAGAAAAAGAACTGCCAATGTAGTTGTCTTGATTCCACCTGCTGTTCCCATGGGAGAACCTCCGATCAGCATCAGGACCAGACACAGCAGATATGTCGCATTGGAAAAACATTCCTGTCCTACAGTGAAAAATCCTGCTGTTCTTGTTGTCACAGACTGAAACAGAGCAGCCATCCATTTTGTTCCTGTCGAATAATTTCCAATACTGTACGGATTCTGATGATCAAACAAAAAGATCAGTACTGTTCCTCCGATAACAAGCGATGCTGTCATAACCAGTACGATCTTGCTGTGAAGACGCAGTGTTTTGAACACTCTTTTTACAGGAATCTTTCTCTTTGCAGCTTTTTTGATCTTATCCCAGACATCCCACCATACTACAAATCCAAGACCGGACATGATGACCAGTCCAACTGTTGTAAAATTCACGATCGGATCAGCCACATACAGTGCAAGGCTGTCTTCACCCAGCAGGTCGATTCCTGCATTGCAGAATGCAGACACAGCTGTAAAGACAGAATAGCCCAGACCTTTGACCAGACCAAACTGAGGAACAAAACGAAACGAATATCCAACTGCTCCGATTCCCTCTGCACCAAGCACACAGATCAGTACTTTTCGGACCAGATTTACCATCCCGTTCATTCTATCCAGGTTATAGGACTCCTGGATAATACGCCTGTTTCGTAATGATATTTTTTTACGCAGACTTATAAAAATAATACTGCCCAGAGAAATCAGTCCCACACCTCCTATCTGGATCAGCACAAGAATAATGATCTTGCCTGCCAGGCTCCAGTGAACTGCCGTGACAACCGTCACAAGTCCTGTCACACAGACACTTGTAGTTGCCGTAAACATGGCATCTGTAAAAGAAGTATGGCTTCCGGGTGCCGCACTAAATGGCATCCACAGAAGTAATCCCCCTAAGAAAATCACCCCCGCAAAACCGAGGGTAATTATCTGAGCAGTATTTAATTTATGCAGTCTGTTATTTAACTGCATCATCTTATTCATTTGTTATTTTTTGTTTTTATCATAATTATGAGAAAGTGACTGGCATACTTCCCACTGATAATCAGAGATACCTTTCTGCATAGCAAGTGCTTCATTGATATCAAAGTCTACGAACTCGCCATGGCGATATCCAACGACACGGCATGTCTTGCCTGCAACAAGAAGATCTACAGCCAGAGCTCCCATCATAGATGCATATACACGGTCTTTACATGTCGGGCTTCCGCCACGCTGCATATGTCCGAGGATAGTAGCACGTGTCTCAATTCCTGTAGCAGCTTCAATACGTTTTGCCATTGCCTCTGAATGTCCGATACCCTCTGCATTGATGATGATATGATGTTTCTTGCCTTTCTTACGGCTCTCAATAATGTTGTTGATCAGCTTCTGCTCATCATAATCATATTTCTCAGGAATCAGAACATCCTCTGCACCGTTGGCAATACCGCACCACAGAGCAAGATATCCTGCACCACGTCCCATAACCTCAATGATACTGCATCTCTCATGAGAAGTGGAAGTATCACGTACTTTATCGATTGCTTCCATAGCTGTGTTTACAGCTGTATCAAATCCGATGGTATATTCTGTACATGCAATGTCAAGGTCGATCGTTCCCGGAAGACCGATTGTATTGATTCCAAGGTTTGCAAGCTTCTGAGCACCTGCAAAAGATCCGTCACCACCGATAACAACAAGTCCGTCGAT
>CAKSAW010000137.1 GCA_934437695.1 uncultured Blautia sp.
ATGATTATATCAGAATGCGTTGACAATGGCAAATGCCTTACTTATAATCAAAGTTATAATAAAAGAAAGTAACCCGTATTGATAACAGATTATATGAAAAACAAAGTGATAAAAGACAGAAAGAAGGGGAAATTTATGAAGTATGAGAGTTCTTTTAAGTCAGAAGCGGACGGGCTTGAGATTTCGGTTATGGCAGTGATACCGGATAAAAAGCCATACCGTGCGGTTGTACAGCTGGTTCATGGAATGAGTGAACACAAAGAGAGATACATCCCGTTTATGGAATATCTGGCAAAGCTTGGATATGTGACAGTGATACATGACCACAGAGGCCATGGGAAGAGCGTGGAATATCAGGATGATCTGGGATTTACATATGGTGGAGGAGCGCAGGCAATGCTTCAGGATATCCGTACAGTAAACAGAAAAATACATGCTCAGTATCCGGAACTTCCACTGATTCTGATGGGACACAGCATGGGTTCGTTAGCAGTCAGAGCATTTGTGGCAGAGCATGACAGTTGTGTAGATATGCTGATTGTGTGTGGTTCTCCTAGTTATAACACTGCGATGCCTCTGGGAGTTGCAATTGCAAAAACTGAAAAAATGCTTTTTGGTCCAAGACACAGAAGTAAACTTATAGAAACCATGTCATTTAGTGCAGGAGCAATGAAATTCAGAAAAGATAAAACATGTACAGCGTGGATCTGCTCAGATCCTGAAGTGGCAAAAGAATATAAGGAATCAGAACTGTGTGGGTTTACTTTTACTGATGATGCATATCTGGCATTATTTGAACTGATGAAACGTGCCTATGATGTGGAACATTTTTCCTGTACAAATCCCAAAATGCCTGTGCTGTTCGTGAGCGGTGCAGAGGATCCGTGTCTGATCAATGTGCGTCATTTTGCAAAGACAGTGAAGGCAATGCGCCGTGCTGGATACAAGGATGTAAAGGGGAAGTTGTATCCGGGAATGCGTCATGAAATCCTGAATGAAATCGGTAAAGAACAGGTTTATCATGACATTGCAGTTTATATAAGGAAAAAAGGTTTCTGATCCGGCGTATAAGATGAGCCAGTATCTGGTTAAACTATCCATATTGATTGCAGTATTTTATGGAATTTTATAGAATTGTAAGGAGAATCAGATATTGAAAAAAATAAAAATTTTACTGTTACTGCTGATGCTTGTATGTGTCAGCAGTGCAGGATGCGCGGAGAAAAATCCGGTATCAGAGCAGGGGGAACTTGTGTGAAATAAAGGACTGGTGGAGAATTCCGGCAGCCTTTTATCTTCTCTGAGTCTTTACGTTTAAGAAGAAAAATGGTAAGATAATATTCAAATTTGTCTTTATGGATTTACAAAGGAGGATTTAATGGAGGAAAACAGAAACGAAGAACTGCAGGAGCAGACTCCTGTGGAGAAGCTGCAGGAGGATACACAGGAATTACCGGAAGAACAGGAAGAAACGGGAGAGGAAGATGAGCAGAAATCATTTTCCAACAGAAGATTTTTGCTCTGGACTCTGGCCGGGATTTATCTGCTGTATACAGCCTATAGTCTCTGTAAGGGATATGTAACAGGTGAAGAAGGATCAAGTATGGGCTTCATGCTTGCAGGAATTGCTTTTGCAGCTATTGGCGTGGGATTGTTGGTTGTCAGCATTAAGAATATGCTTTCAGAGGATAAGATTAAGAAGGCAAAGGCTGCAAAGGATGCGGCAATGGAAGCTGCAGCAGGAGGGGAACTGAAGACAGAAAACTCTTCCGCACAACACAAACCTATGAGTATTGCTGAGAGGGCAAATCTGACAAAACGTCTTGAGGACGAAGAGGAAGACGGAGAAGAATGAAAGTATTGATCACATTGCTGAAACCTCTTTCTTTTTTACCGGCATTGTTAATGATGTATATTATTTTTTCATTTTCAGCCCAGCCGGGAGAGATTTCAGGAAATCTGAGCTATAGGATAAGCTATGAAATTGTTGAGACAAAGAGTGAACTGTTGTCTGAAAATCTAAGCAGTGAAGAAATTGCCTATAAAGCAGATGGAATCCATTATTATGTGAGAAAAGCTGCACATATGACAGAATACTTTCTGCTGGCAATTGCGATTTCTTTTCCATTATATGTGTATGGTGTAAGAGGAATCTGGCTGATGATCCTTGCAGGAATTGTCTGCGTGGGATTTGCGGGACTGGATGAATATCATCAGTCTTTTGTAGATGCCCGTACACCCGCTGTAAAGGATGTGGGAATCGACAGTATAGGTGCATTTATCGGGATACTGCTTGTTCAGGCGTTCTGCTGGTCTGTGCTCAATAATCCGAATAAAAAGAAAAGAAAGCGCAGCCGTTGAGACAGAAAGTTAGAAATTCTGCCTGCGTCAGGTTTACATCGTGAAATTAATAAAAAACTGTGGATATTCTGTTGTAACAATATAAGCAGAACATCCACAGTTTTTTTGTTTTCTGTAATCTGTGCAGTGATTTTTACGGTACCATTTTACCGTAAAATCTGATCAGCAGGTTAAATACGTTCCAGACCTGCTTTGGTATGGCGGATAAAGATATTGCGGATATCCTGGATCTCGCCAAGACCTTTCAGTGTACAGGTGACAGAATATCCTTCTTTTTCCAGAATACTTTTCCAGGAATCATCGTCCTCTCCGGACATATCGTTGGTTGCATGATCTCCGGCAACGATCATAAAAGGTGCCAGATGAATGTGGTCAGGATGCAGTTCTTTTAATTCATCAAGAAAACTCTCAATACAAAAATCTCCTTCAACAGTTCCCATATGCATATTTGAATAGCCGAAATCCTTAAATAACTGATCCATCTCAGGATAGAGTTCATTGGCAACATGTTCTGTTCCGTGTCCCATAAATAAAAGAACTTCGTCAGCTTCCGGATGGTATTCTCTGATCATAGCCTGACAGACTTCCTCTTTATCCTGCTTTGAAACCATCAGAGAATCACAGATAATGACAGAATCAAAAT
>CAKSAW010000138.1 GCA_934437695.1 uncultured Blautia sp.
AATTGAAAATAATGAAATTTACCGTTGAATTATCAGTTCAATTATAGTATAATAGCAAAGAAAAAAGCTTGAAAAAGCTGATAAAATGTGGGTTTGAAAAATGAACAGAATATATGTTTGTACATAAGGGAAGAAGAACTATATTTGAACTTGAGTAATGCTTGTATGCGTTTTGATTCCCATATAAATGATATAACATACCTGTTTTTATAAACATATGTGAAAGAGTTAAGAAATATACCAATATACCATTGATTAGAACAGTGTAATTTGTTTTTTACAGAGAACGGAGAGAGTATTTATGAATAATATATTTTCTGAACGATTAAAAAAAGCGATGGAACAGAAGAATATGAAGCAGATTGACCTTGTAAAAAAGGCGGCAGAGCAGGGAGTAAAACTTGGAAAGAGCCATGTGAGTCAGTATTTGAGTGGAAAAACGACTCCCAGATCAGAAATTCTTAATTTTCTGGCGGCAACATTAGGGGTAGAAACGGAATGGTTGAAAGGAACGGATGTATCTGTAGACACTTTAAAGAAAGAAACAAATGAGGCAGGAATTCAAATGGAAGATATGAAATTTGATTACAACTATAATAATATGAAAGAAAATAGTAAGGAGGCGGTTGAAGAAGTACAGGTTCGTGAATTTAAAAAATCATCTAAGCTGAACAATGTATTATATGATGTAAGAGGGCCGGTTGTAGAAGAAGCCGCGCGTATGGAAGACGCAGGAACTCAGGTTTTAAAACTGAATATCGGAAATCCGGCACCATTTGGATTCAGAACACCGGATGAAGTTATTTATGATATGCGTCAGCAGTTAACTGAATGTGAAGGATATTCTCCTGCAAAGGGATTATTTTCAGCCAGAAAAGCGATTATGCAGTATGCGCAGCTGAAAAAGCTTCCTAATATATCAATTGAGGATATTTATACAGGGAATGGTGTCAGTGAACTGATCAATCTCTGTATGTCAGCTCTGTTGGATAATGGAGATGAAATTTTAATTCCATCTCCGGATTATCCGTTGTGGACAGCATGTGCGACTTTAGCCGGAGGAAAAGCTGTACATTATGTTTGTGATGAACAGGCAGAATGGTATCCGGATATGGATGATATCAGAAGAAAAATTAACAGCAGAACAAAGGCAATTGTTATTATCAACCCTAATAATCCTACAGGTGCACTGTATCCAAGAGAAGTATTACAGCAAATAGTAGATATTGCCAGAGAGCATAATCTTATTATTTTCTCTGATGAAATTTATGATCGTCTTGTAATGGATGGCGAAGAACATATTTCTATTGCATCAATGGCACCGGATTTATTCTGTGTAACATTCAGTGGTTTATCAAAATCACATATGATCGCAGGTTTCAGGATTGGATGGATGATTCTTAGTGGTAATAAAGCTATTGCAAGAGATTATATAGAAGGAATTAAGATGCTTTCTAATATGAGACTCTGTTCCAATGTACCGGCACAGTCAATTGTTCAGACTGCATTGGGCGGACATCAGAGTGTGGAGAGTTATATTGTTCCTGGCGGACGTATTTATGAGCAGAGAGAATTTATTTATAATGCATTGACAGATATTCCGGGAATTACTGCTGTGAAACCAAAGGCTGCATTTTATATGTTCCCTAAGATTGATACAAAGAAATTTAATATTGTAAATGATGAGAAATTTGCATTAGATTTATTAAAAGAGAAGAAAATTCTGCTTGTACATGGCGGTGGATTTAACTGGCATCAGCCGGATCACTTCAGAGTAGTTTATCTGCCAAGGATAGAAGTATTAAAAGAGGCGGCAGGAAAGATCAGAGATTTCCTGGAACATTATCAGCAGGAAATCTAATTGCGGAAAGTAATAGACAGCAGGCATAGAAACAGATGCTATGTTTCACGTGAAACATAGCATCTGTTTTCATATATAATAACAGAAAGCTTTGGCAGAAAACAAAGCGTTTCAGCAAAACTATCATTTTTGATTTTATAAAAATTTCAGTGGTTAATAAGATACAGATGTGCTAAACTATATACAGCGCATCGTTTATAAAATGGAAATGTAACTTTCAGTATCTTCACAGATACGAGTTGAAATCCACTGGAAATTTCAGTCAGGCGGATATTCGCAATTGAAGCAGAGGACTTACTTGATTCGATTAAAAACAGGGTTTCTCAGGATTTTGGCATGTTTATGACAAAACATCTGGCAGAATAGTTACACAGAAATTACATACTTAGAGATGATAAATGTTATATTGGTAATAAATGATGCATTGTCATAAACTTTTTGGAGGTACGACAGAAGATGGAAAATGATGAAAAAATCCAGACAGAACAGACGGAAAAAGGCCAGTCTGTATGGAAAGAAGTATGGGACTATGCGAAGATTATTATTGCTGTCTTTGTTATAGCATTCCTTTTGGGACATTTTGTATATATTAATGCAAGAGTGCCGTCAGGATCAATGGAACAGACAATTATGACAGGTGACAGAGTATTTGGAAATCGTCTTGCATATAAGACAGAAGATCCGGAAAGATTTGATATTGTAATCTTTAAATATCCTGATGATCCGTCTCAGCTTTTTGTAAAAAGAGTGATCGGTCTGCCTGGAGAAACTGTAAATATTGTGGATGGAAAAGTGTATATCAATGATTCGGAAGAACCATTGGATGACAGCTTTTGTCCTGAAGCACCTGAGGGAAGTTTTGGACCATATACAGTTCCTGAAAATTGTTATTTCATGTTAGGAGATAACAGAAACCACAGTATGGATTCGAGATACTGGCAGAACACCTTTGTGGAGAAGGATGCAATAGAAGCACAGGTGGCAGTTCGTTATTGGCCGCTAAACAAAATAGGATTTGTAAAATAAAAAAGAAAAGACTGTTAAAATCAGAGTAATCGTATATCAGCGATCTGATTTTGACAGTCTTTTGTTGTCTGGAGATTTTT
>CAKSAW010000139.1 GCA_934437695.1 uncultured Blautia sp.
CCAATAGCTACTAACATAACTTTTTTCCTCCTGTTGTTTCAATAAATTGAATGAATGATGTCAGGGACAAAATATTGCCCGTAACTTGATATTACAGATCTTTCTTCGTAATGTGCTATCCTGCCGATATCCTGATGAACCACCTGATGCCTGTACAATAGATGTCTTTAACAACGGATATGATACCGTTATGATCCACCCGGATATCCGGACAGCTTTTTTGGGGGGTACTGCTCATAACTGCTGTCTCATACTTTATGTCTCGTATCTTATGTCCCGTACGTGATGTCATAATCCTGTATGAACAGTAAACTTTTATTCAATAGCTTCTTTGATAAATAAAGAAGTTAAGAATACAAATACATAGGCCTGAATGAATCCGTCAAAGAAATCAAAATACAGGCTGAATGGAATAGGAAGAACTGCCGGGCATATAAACTCAAGAAGTTTCATAACCACATAGCTTCCTAATACATTACCAAAAAGTCGCATACAAAGTGATGTAGGACGAATGGCGATCTCCAGAATATTGATCGGCAGCATAACCGGTGAAGGCTCTGCAAAGCTTTTAATAAATCCTTTCAGACCTTTCTTATGAAATCCTGCATACTCGATCAAAAAAATACTTGTAAGCGCAAGACCAATCGTACAGTTCAAATCCTTTGTAGGCGGTACAAATCCAAACACACCGAAAATGTTTGCAATTCCAATGTAAATGACAACTGTCATCAGATAGGGAATATATCTTTTTCCCTCTTCTCCAAGGATATCCTTAAAGAAGTTATGGAGAAAACCAACTCCCGCTTCTAATAAAAGCTGTTTCTTACCAGGGTTTTCCACACTTAGATTTCGCACAAGCACCAATGACAAAATTAAAAGCACTGCCATGATGATCCATGTCACTGCTACTGATTCTGCAATTGGTATTCCACCAAACACCGGTATGGTAAAAACTGTCTTACACTGAAGTTCTTCCATTAACGTGCTTGCTAAATTACCCGTCTCTTTTCCCTCCTTTTTTACCGGATCTCCGGAAAACTATCTCCCTGAGATTCAGGATTTTGAGTTTATTATATTCAAAATCATTAAAAAGTCAACAATCATTTTGACCATTTTAGACAAAAACAGCTGTTTTTTTTGTGCGGTATTCACATCTGTTTTTGTTAAAAACCAGAATTTTACAATTTTCAAAAGGCATTTTCACGAAAAAAAGTCATTTTTCATTGACCGGGCTGTGAGCGGATGATATTATTTTATATAGTTTTTATATAAATTTTATATCTCTATACTTACCAATACAAATATTGGTAATACCACTTTTCTATCTGATTTATCTTTTTTTACAGACAGTAGATGATTTTTCAAATACTCTCTGGAACGGAGTATATATTATGCAAATTATTTGTCTTGGTGACAGCATTACAGACTGCGGTCACTTATTTGAGAATTTTCCTCTGGGAAATGGATATGTACAGAGACTTTCAGAAATGTTTAATAAAGAAACTTCAACAAATACCGTACAGATTAAAAACTATGGATTCGACGGATTCACTGTAACAAGAGTCCTGGACAATGTCCGTCAGCGCCGAATTTCCATGCACTGCTCTCCTGTTGTAACACTGTTGATCGGTATTAATGATATCGGTCTGATGATGAATACAGACCGCACCTCATCTCAGCAGAAACAGATGATGATAGAATTTACTGCTCACTATAACGAATTACTGAAACTGCTCACAGCAAATGCCAGCCAGGTAATCCTGATGGAGCCATTTATCTTTCCACATCCGGAAGAATATCAGACATGGCTTCCACACGTCCATACCATGTCCGACAACATCCAACAACTTGCCGTAAAATATAATCTGCCATTTCTGCCGTTGCATGATGCTCTGAACAGAGAGGCTGTCCAACATGGATTCAATGCAGTCACTACAGATGGAATCCATCTTACTGCCAACGGACACAAATTACTTGCTGCAAAGCTTTACCCTCTCATTCATAAGACTTCATAAGACTTGAAAGTTTTCTTGCACATCTTACTTAAACTCTGTATAATTTTAAAAAAATATTCTTGCATGCCAATCTATAAACCTGCATTTGTAAAATCTACTGAAAGGAGTCTTCCTTATAATATTATGGAAACTACAATTAAACAGATTGAAGATATGTCTCTGAATGCCTGGCCATCCCATAAGATGGAACTGTATGACGGTTGGATCCTGAGATTTTCTTATTTTTATACACATAGAACAAACAGTGTAGAGCAATTCGGTAATTCTACGCTTACATGGAGAGAAAAAATCCCATATTGCGAAAGCGTCTATAAACGCCTGGGAACCCCGGCTGTATTTAAGATCAGTCCTCTTGTTTCCCCTGACTTTGATTATGTTCTGGAGAACCGGGGATATGCCATCCAGCATACCACCAATGTCATGGCAATGAGCATGAATGCTGCACATCTGGATACTCCCTATCCTGATGTAACATTCTACAATAGCATTCCACCTGAATGGATTGAAAGTCTGTTCAATCTTAAGAACACTACAAATCCGATCCATCGAAAAGTTGTACCATCCATGTATCAGGCAATCCTCAAAGAAACCATCTGCGCCTGCATCCGCATAGACGGACAGATCATTGCAACCGGGCTTGGTATCCTGGACAGAGACTACATCGGTATTTACGCCATCCATGTCAAAGAAGAATACCGCAAACATGGCTATGCCCGCCAGATCTGCACAGGACTTCTGAAAGAAGGTATGAAAAAAGGAGCTCAGAATGCTTATCTTCAGGTTGTTGAAGGGAATGACAATGCCCGGGCATTATACAGATCACTTGGATTCCAGCAGCTTTATACTTACTGGTTCCGCGTACAGCCGGATGAGAACGGAAATTTCCCACCTGAGAAATAAAAAAA
>CAKSAW010000140.1 GCA_934437695.1 uncultured Blautia sp.
CTGATGCTTCAGCTCACAGGATTTGGAGCAACTGTAGAGAACGCTTTCGAAGAAAAAGCACCGCATAAGATTTGTGCATATATTTATGAGGTGTCCAATGCATTCAACAGCTTCTACCATGAGACAAAGATCCTCAGTGAAGAAAATGAGGCGCAGAAAGCTTCTTTCATTCAGTTGCTGAAACTTACAAAGAAAGTTCTGGAGACATGCATCGATCTTCTCGGATTTTCTGCGCCGGACAGAATGTAAGAAATCTTAACAATTTATATGAAATAAAATGTCAGAAGACAGCATGCATATTTGTGTGCTGTCTTTTTAAAAAATATTAAAAAGACTTTTCAAAAAGAACGAAATGTGCTATTCTGAAATTATCTATTAATGATGAAGTTCTTTCATCATATTTTCCAATTCTTAATAAAATATGCGGGGGTTCTCTTTCCGTCCAGTGAACACACTCCAGGGAGATGAATTGCCTGTTAACTGAATCAGACAGGAGGTGTGTCGGTGGAATATTTATCCGGGATTGTATTAAAAGGGCGTTACTGTATTCTGGAAGCTCTGGGAAAGGGCGGTGGCGGGAAGGTTTATCTTGCCAGAGATCTGGAACTGGGAGTTTTGTGGGCTGTAAAAGAGGTTTCTGCCTCTGGCAGAAATGAGGCCAGAATGCTTCTGAAACTTTCACATCCATCTCTGCCAAAGATGATAGATTATATAGAAGATGATGGAAAATGCTTTCTTATCATGGAGTATATTAAAGGAAAATCCTTTGGCGAATATCTGAGAATAGGAAAGAGTTTTTCGATAAAGGAGATTGTTAAATATGGCACGGAAATTGCAGATGTGCTGTCGTATTTGCATAAAAGAAAACCACCTGTGTATTATGGGGACCTGAAACCGGATAATTTGATGTTAGGCGAAAATGGCAGAGTATATCTGGTTGATCTGGGTGGTGCAGTAAATGGCTACAAGTATGAGCATAAGCTGTGTACAGGTACGGCAGGCTATGCTGCACCAGAACAATATGAGGGTAAGATTAATGCTGCAACGGATGTATATGCATTTGGAAAAACACTTCTGGCTCTGTGTGGAAAAGCAGATATTCTGTTATTTATCCGGAATCTGTCGTTATTCTGGCTTATTTTCAGATGTTGTCTGAAGAAACCGGAAATTCGTTATCAGAATATGCAGATTGTAGAAAAGAAGCTGGAAAGGCTCCAAAAACGACAAAATCAGAGCAAAATAAAAAATATACTGGTCATATCGGGAAGTAGTATTGTTTTTGCTGCAATAACGATTTTTCTTCTATTTGGTTCTGACATTAATTCAGATATTAGTTCAGATTTGGTATCAGATTCTAAAACATTTGATTTTTATGAAGAATTGACAGCTGTTACAGAAATTTATTATCAGGAAGAATTTCAAAATGGCAGTGAAGCAGAGAAAAAAGAAATCTGCAAACAGGCAGATGTCAGACTGCGGGAGTTGCAAAAACAATGTACAGAAAAAGAAGAATCCCGAAAGATCCTGCAGCTTCTGGCAGTAAACAGTGAATATCAGGAAGATTATGAAGATGCGGGATTATACTATGAACAAATGCTCCTTTATGATGAAACTTACAGAGCCGGATACGGCGAATATGGAATGTTCCTGTTTCGTACCGGACAGCAGGAGACAGGGCAGATGTTATGGGCAGAATATAATTCAAAAGAAACAATGTTAGATAATACAGTCAGCAGAAATCTGAGATTATGGGAAAAGGAGATGGATAAGATTGAAAAAAAATCATAATAGATTTTTAATAATGATATGTTTATGTGTATGTCTTTGTCTGACTTCAACAATTTCTGCAATGCAGATGGGAGGTTTTGATATAGATATAGGAAATGGAGAAAACAATAACTGGCAATGGCAGGAAGAACAGCAGTGGAATCAGAGCGGTTGGGAGAATACCTGGGAAAATAACCGGCAGACTGGAGATAACATAGCAGAAACTCCTGTACAGAACGATCAGACGCAGGACAATGGGTATCAGTATAATTCTGATACAGGAAATAGAATACAGGATAATATGCAGCAATGGGATGACATACAGCAGAATAACACCGACTGGGATAACGGCGATCAATGGGACAATAATTTTACATGGAATAATCAATTTCAGATGGATAACAATATGCAGACTACATCTGGGACAGATAATGAATCCACAGTTAAAATGCCAGAAGAAGCCCTATTAACATCAACACCAATCCCCAGGTCTGAGGAAAATCCTAAGCCAACAAAAACGCCCAAATCAACTCAGACACCAACGCCTGAACCAATAAAAAAGAAAAATAAGAAAAAACGAAAGAAGGCAGATAAAAGTGATCAGGTCAGCTCTGCCGGATATGCATATGCAAAAGACGAACCTATAGAGTTTCAATATATACAAAATCCGGATAATTCCTGCATTTTATGGATTCAAATAATATCCCGGGGATCCGTTCAGATTTTGTCCTTTCGCCTTGACGGAACAGAATGTCCCTGGCATTGGGAAGGAGACTGCCTTGTATCAGACATGGAAGCTGCTGATGTAAGTGAAATAGAGTTACTGGTCATTTCTCAGGGCGGAAAGCTGACGAAATATGATAAAGAAAAAAGTTCATAGACGCTTCAGGAAAACAATGATATAATCTATCGTATTATATCAATTTTTCTGAAACAGGAGGATGCTATGTACAAAGTAATTTTGTTTGACTTAGATGGAACATTGACAGAATCCGGAGAAGGAATCACCAAATCTGTCCAGTATGCGCTGGAGAGAATTGGAAAGCCTGAACAGGATCTTGAAAAACTGAAAGTTTTCGTAGGACCGCCGCTTATGGAAATGTTTATGAAATATGCGCAGATTGACGAAGAAACTGCAAAAAAAGCAGT
>CAKSAW010000141.1 GCA_934437695.1 uncultured Blautia sp.
AAGAATCCGCAGTAATCAGCAGCTTCTTCCACAGGAGTATCATTGGCCAGGACAAGGAAACCTCCGGATACATTTCTCTGCTGTACAGTTTTCAGAACTTCAGGAAATATCTGCTGCAGATATTCTACCTGTAATTCTTTTTCTGACAGAAAATCCTGTACGGATATCTCCTGTTTATCCAGAAATTTTGACAATGTTATAAAACATTCTCTGCTTTCCTCCTTTAATGATCCCCAGTCACGGAGCATTGTATTCTCAAGTGCAGTCTGCCGGTTCTCAAGAATATGCGCATCTGTTTCTGTCGCATTATTCTCAAGAGTACTTTTTACACTGCTGAAAAAAAGCATGGAAAGCAAAAGAACACTCTGCAGTAATACAAGGCCGATCAGAGGCACCAGAAAAATATTCCGCAATTTTTTCTTTCGATTTTGCGTACTACTCATCCCACTCTCCTTTTTCTGAATCCTTTATTTTTCCACAGCATCATTTAATGCCTTACAGAAGCTGTCGTACCATTCATCAAAGGCTTCATCTGTGATATATGGTTTTACTGCTTCTTCACGGGGAGTGCCGGCTGCAACTTCCATTTCAACAGCCTCTTTATCTGCTTTTGCCCTGTCAGAAAGATTATGCTCCAGTACCTGCCTTGCATCATAACTGTTATTAAAACAGGGGGCAGCATAGAATTTTGTGTTTTTAAAGCTGTTCATGGTACTTACCAGACATTCATAGGTTTTATTATTAATGTCTAAGGAATCCTCTTTGATCACCTTATCCAGAGATTCCACTGTATTAGCTTCTTTAAGAACAGGAAGATAAGCAGACTGACACACAAACCGCAGGTTCTGATCTTCCTGTGTAAACCATTTCAGGAAAAGACTTGCAGCATATTCGCGTTTCTCATCAGACTGAGTGATTGCCATACCTGCCCCCTGCTGAACCTTATAATTCTCACCGCCCTCCATGATTGGAGCATCACGGATGATAAAATCAATAGGATAGGATTCTTTCTCACCTTCCAGTTCATCCGGGAAGTACATTGCCGATGCAGTAGAACCTGTATATGCCAGGATATCTCCTGTTTTCAGATCATCAGATCTGAATTTTCCAAATGATGCAAAATATCCCTTCATACACGGAACATAATAGTTATCCCACAGGCGGCGGATCTTATCTTTATCCGTATTTAGTGTAACTTTTCCGTCTTTTACTTCAAAGAGATCTGTTCCCATCTGCTTCATCCCGATAATAAAATAATTGGCTATTGCATCTCTTCCATAAAACGCCTTACCGTCATCCGGAATATCAGGTGTCTGTTCATCTGTCCATTCATAATAGCTCTGCGCTGTCTTTACAACACCTTCTATGGTAGCCAGATCATCCTCAGTAACACCTGCTGCCTCTGCAAATGGTTCCCAGTCCGTCTTATTGATCATTATGATCTCTGTAGATTTTGCAACAGGGAAAATATAAAGCTTTCCGTCATTATTAAAATAACCTTCCTCAATATATGCATCTACATATCCGGAAAGTTCGTCCTCTGTAAAATACTGACTCAGATCAACAAGCCGGGCTTTTTTCTGAGTTGCATATGCAGTATCTGCATATGTAGAAAAAATATCCGGCATATCTTCTGCACCCACTACACCATCTGCAGAATCAGAGATTGCTTTCTCAAGATCAGAAACAGATCCCTGTCCGTAGCCTTTTACATAAATTCCCTTTTCTTTTCCAACTGTAGCATTGAATTCTTCAGTCAGAGTGTCAAAAGCAGCCTGCTGCACTCCGTTATAATAATGCCATACAGTCAGTGATACCGGGTTATCCGGATCAAGTCCTGCCTCCTTTTTGCCTGAACCTGCACATCCTGCTGCTAAAGCCGTCAACATAGAAAGCGCAAGTACCCCTGCCAAAACTTTCTTCTTCATAGTCTATTCCCCTCTTTATTTTTCAGGTTTCCCTTGAGCCGGTCAGATCCAGCTATAATCTCCCCCTGTCAGAGCCAGGCTGAGAAGCGCATCCATTTTCTCCACTTCCTCCTCACCTTCAATCTTCTGGATCAGCTCTGCAGTATCCAGTACATCCTCCAGTGATTCATCCGGACCGATCTCATAATCAATCTCCGCTTCACAGTCCGGGCATGGGATTCTTTTCATTGTCTGCATGGAAAGAAAACGATTGCCACATTTTTTACATTCATAATATCCGCACTCTTTTGTGCCATCCGGTACATAATACATATTAAAATTTTCTCCTTGGTCATTATAATTTAAGTCAAGCGGATAAAATCATCCGCTTCGCTACTTGCTCCATTATTTTACTATTGTAAACGTTTTTTCTACTTTTTTCTACCTTTTTCTACCACTGCGAACAGTAACACATCATAATCATAATTTTGCTTAGAACCTTTTACGTCGACATCTATCAATTTATCCAGGCATGTTCTAAATAAAGTATTGTTAATTTCGCAACAAAATCACATGTATAGTATGTTTTTTTATATATATTACACATATTTCACATTGTATTGTATATGTTTTGTACAAAAAGTATGTTTTTATCAAAAACTAATTGAATTCATTTGTGCAATATGTTATAGTATACAAATGTTAGAAGTAATTAAAGAATGAAGCCGTGAGAGGAGAGCGAATATTATACCAGCCGGAAGGCTGTTATAGAGTACGCTCTTTTTTGTTTTCAAAATTGCATAAGAGGTGAGAGGGTGCATATTTTTTTTATGAAGCAGTAGAAGAAAATCCGATCATTGCGGCAGTAAAGAACATGGCAGTAAAGAACATGGATGATCTGGAAATCTGCTGTTCGCTGGAAAACATCCGGGTTATATTTATTTTATTCGGAG
>CAKSAW010000142.1 GCA_934437695.1 uncultured Blautia sp.
CCTGCCCAGCGGTAATCGTCAAGGCGTCCTTCCATGGAAAAACAGCCCATAATACAGTCGATCTCTCCGCTTTCTACCAGCTCTTTTTTCTCCTCCCAGTTGATCTGGACAACATCCACCTGATAGCCCATTCTTCTGAAAGCTTCTGTAGCCAGTTCCACATCAATTCCTGTGGGGATTCCATCTTCATTCAGATAATTGTATGGCGGATAACTGTCGCTGCCCAACGTGATAACGGGTTTTTCCCGTTCCTTTTTACTGACATCTGTATTTCTGCACCCTGTCAGGGAAACTGCTAAAATTCCCACAAGCAATATGCCTGCAATCACTTTTTTCCCGTTCATTTTTCCTCCATCCCTGCTGTTCTTTTATATTTCTCTGTTTTATAAACTTTCCAAGCATCACTGTTCAGCAACCTGATAGGTCTTATCCTCATCCAGGTAAACATTGAAACGAAACGAAAAAAGTTCCATGTAAAAAACTTTTACAGGAACTTTTTCATAAATATCTTCTTATATACCATTATGCAAATAAATAAAACTATCTATATTCAATATATTTTATTCTAACATTTACCTTACACAGTCCAACGAAACGTGTTAAAAAGACACGCGGCAATCGACTGGCACGATCAGATATTTACCTAACTTCAGCTCCTTTGGCTTTGCTTCTCAGGTTTCCGACTGATCTGCCAATAAATCTGCCAACAAAACTTTTGATACATATTATACATTTCATATGCCTTTATGTCTATATCTATTTAGTTCTGTAAAGTATAAAATATATCGTAATATGTATAAATACCTTCGATAAACATTCGTTCTTCCATTTCATTGAATTGCCGAGGATTCCCGCTTATCGTCCTAAAAAATAATTTTCACCTTGTCCATTGATATGCCAGCCTTGGAGAGCCATCCTTAATATGGATGATTCCACATTTAACAAAATCATTTTTTTCAATCTGTCTCTGCATGATTTTATTATCGGCATGAGTATCAATCCTCACATTTGCAGCTATATCTTTGCAATAGTCAGATGCGCACTTAAAAATACCATGTACATTTCCATCTCCTGCTACCCTGTGGATTGTAACATAGGGTTCTTCATTCAGCCATTCACCATCCTCAATATGTTTATAAGTGGGGTCCTCATCTTGAAACAATGCAAAAACACCATGTATCCCTGTTTCATCATAAATCACCTTACAGGCACCTGATCTGATATCCATCTCAACCAACTCAACTCCCGGATAAAAATGCCCCCACTGATCAGGATTTCCTGACCGGACCATATAATCCTGAGCATACCTGTATATTTTCATAATCATTTCTATATCATCAATTGATGCATCTTTTATTCGAAGCATTATCCTTGTTTCCTCCATATTCTATAATATCCGAAAGCTTATTCTGCTCTCTCCATATTCCGTAATACCAGCAGCCTCTTATTTTTCCAGATATGCTTTCAGTTTCTCCATATCAGCTTTCATCACTCTTCGTCCAACATCATAAATCTTTTTCAGTTCAGCCGGATCACGTTCGATCACCTTTGCACTGATATCCCTGTCTGGACGGATAACATAGATTTTTCCTTCTTTTTCCAGATATGTAATCTTATCCAGCATTCGGTTATACTGAATATGGCGTTCGTCCATGGTTTTTAGAAATTCCGGATAATCACGGAATTTCAGGCGGATTAATGGCATCATTTTATTGTGCTCTTTTCTGTATCCCAGATGGCGGGTACAGATCACTACATTTTTTTCATATCCTTGTGCAAGCATCCAATTTACAGGAATGGAATCTGAAATCCCGCCATCCAAGTACAATCTTCCTTCCAGTTCTACCGGTACTGCTGCCAGCGGGATAGATGCCGAAGCACGCATCCATTCTACATCCTGTTTGTCACCTTTGATGCATTCATGATATACAGGTTTGCCGGTTTCCAGATCTGTACATACAACTGTAAATTTCATCGGTGAACTGGCATAGGTTTCTGTGTCAAACACATCCAGTTTCCACGGCACTTCTCCGTATGCGAAATCTTTACTGTATACATCGCCGGTTTTGATCCAGCTTTTCAGCCCCATGTATCTTTTATCTTTGCAAAATCTGGTATTGTAGCGCAGGGTGCGTCCAATCTGGCGAGATTTATAGTTGCATCCAAAAACCGCACCAGCTGAAACACCTACTGTTGAATCTGCATAAATCCCCTGCTCCATCAACTCATCCAAAACTCCTGCCGTATACAGACCACGCATACCGCCTCCCTCAAGGACCATGCCAAAGCCTTTCTTTTTATTATCTTTCATAGTTTTTTTCTCACTTTCATAGTTTTTATGCTAATTTATATCATGTTAGAATTATAGCGCATTTTATTCAAAAAGAAACCCAAAACATCCCAAAATAAAACAATCCTGAACAAGGCTCAAAGCCAAAAGCTTTGTACTTGTCAGGATTGTTTTATTTTCAGGCATTTATTTTGTTTGTGTCTTTTTCATACAGAAATTCTTCCGGTAATGTAACTTTAAAGTCCCTGGCCAATGCACGGAAATTATCAGGTGTGATAGTCTGGAGTTTTGTTGGTGACATGGACAGAATCTTTACCAGGATCTCCGCAGATTTCTCTACTGTATGAAGCAGACCAAAGGTAAGATCAAAGTCCTCACCAGAACAGAACATTCCATGATGTGCCCAGATAACAACATCATATTTCTTCATTAACTCAGCTGTCTTTACCGCAATCTCACGTCCGCCCGGTACCATCCATCCTACTACACCTACACCATCAGGAAATACTACCGGACACTCTGTGGCAGATTCCCACAGTTCTCTGGT
>CAKSAW010000143.1 GCA_934437695.1 uncultured Blautia sp.
TCGGACAACATAGAAGAACATTCCTCTTCCAGAATTCCCTGTGTGATCTTTACCTGATGATTAAATCCATCCACCTGTAAAAGATTCATCACAGAACCTGCGCAGCCCGCTTTGGCATTCATACAACCGATCACCACTTCATCTATTCTGGACTGGACAAGTGCCCCGGAGCACATCTGGCATGGTTCCAGTGTTACATACATAGTGCATCCCTCCAGTCGCCAGTCGCCAAGTTTTTTACTGGCTTTGCGGATTGCATTCAGCTCTGCATGAGAAAGTGTATTTTTATCCGTATTTCTTCTGTTATATCCACGTGCGATGATCTTACCCTCATGCACGATCACACAGCCGATTGGTACTTCTTCCAGAGCTTCTGCCTTCTTCGCCTGACGGATAGCTTCTTTCATAAAACGTTCCTGATCTGTCAAACTCTATCTTCCTTTCTATTCATCTGTTCTTTTTCTGCCTGCAGAGTTCTTTAAGATTCTCTACTGCCAGATATGGATCCATTGTGTGGAACATCAGATAATTTACATCCATTGTTTTTGCTGATGCCTGTCGGTAAATTGCCCTGCTGAGCTGCCCTCACGACGATAATCTTTGCATATCTCATGGATTGTATTCATGCACAGCCACCAATTATAACATTTATGTCTGGTTTTAGTATAATATTTGTTATATTTGAAATCAAGATAAATTGCTTTTTGTCTTGTAACTATTAGTTTTTTATAATTAATCTATTATCATAGCGGTGCAACCTGACATAATGCGAAGTTAAGCGGACATTCGCAATTGAAGCAGGGGGAACTTACTTGATTCGGTTAAAATAATCATGTTATAGGAATGCAAGAATCAGAGAAAGCCAAGAACAGGCAATCAAAAAAACATACAGGATGCAGAAGCCCCTTAATGACTTTCACACCCTGTATATTTTAGAACAGTATTGCCAGTGCCTTTCTTCTTAAATTGTATATGGATTTATAAGTGCCTCAAAGCCGATAAATATTATAAAGTTTAATATAGTATCCTCTACTTTTCCACCTGAGATTATCATTTTCCCATAATTTACAAGGGCATAAGCATCCATATTCTTGTTATTTTGGGGTCTTATTTTTCATACCCGGTAGTTTTCCTTTGTTATTGTTTAAAAGTTGTTAGACAAACATTGTTGTTGTTCTCGTATCACCAACCAATTTTATTTTACTTTTGTCCATTTTGACATTTAAATCATCTGCTTCACATACCAAAATTGACTGGGAATTAAATGTTCCGCCATTGATCAGAAGTTTCTTTCTGCCGTATCCTGCGCGAATTATACTTCCCTTTAATGTAAATTTACCTCCACTGACTACTGTACTGCTTTTTTCTGCACAGAAAAGTGCATACAGATAATCGGAATTAGTAAATGTTCCACCTTTGATTGACATGGTTTTACAATTGGTAATCATTCCCCAATGCGTTCCACTATTTCCTCTATAATTTCCTCCGGAAATTGTAATTTTTCCATTTTCGTTATACACTGCTGCTGCATTCGTTGCAGTATAGCTTCCTCCCTTCAAATAAATAGTGGCCTTTTCCGAAAAAATTAACGGGTATTTAGTTTGAGTATTAGCTGATTTATAACTTCCACCATTTACTGTTACTGTTCCAGCCTCTGCATAAATACAGTTATAATTAGCTCTGACAGTAACTTTGTTAACTACCAGTGTCCCTTTATAATTACAGATTGCTGAATATTTTTTATTTACAATTTTACCACTCTGAATAGTTGTTTTTCCCCAGTTAATTATCTGAGTATATGTTCCGCTTTTAACAGTAACCGTTGCTTTCTCATGTATAAAAATTGAAGCCGCTGTTGTTCCATTTGTAAAAGTTACATTTCCTGCCTGTACATCAAAATCTCCTACTGTATCGCTATCAGGAATTTTACTTGTAACTTTGTGTTTGTTCATATCAAATGTGTACTTTACATTTTTCTTAAAAAGCAATGCCTGTTTTAATGTAATATCCTGATTCAGTTTGATCGTCTGTCCACTTTTAACTGCTGCCAGCGCCTTCTGTACGGTTGCGTAGTCCCTGTTCCCGATAGACGCCTGTCCGCTAGCTGCAGATACATTAATGCTATACATAAGAACAATGGTTAATGTTAACAGCATTACTTTTAAAACTTTTCCTAATTTGTTTTTCATTCTTTTCTTCTCCTTTGTGTATTTTCATACCCTGGCGCTCATAACAAGATGGTGGATTCTTTCTCTGCAGCTCACAGGTATTTAAATACATCTTACCCTCCCCTAAAGATTTTTTCAATAATATTTTTACCTTTAAACTTAAAATATTTGCATATATTTTTGTATCATTTCCCCTTCATATAACTGGTAAATATTTATACATGCAAAAAGAAAGCCTGAAAACCAATTGGTTTCAGACTTCCTATGCGTAGTCGAAGCGACGGGATTCGAACCCACGACCTCTGCGTCCCGAACGCAGCGCTCTACCAAACTGAGCCACGCTTCGTCAATGCAAGTGATATTATATTAATAAAATCACAGTTTGTCAATAGATTTTTTCAATTTTTTTAATTTTTTCGAATATTTTCTTCTGATGGTCATATACATTATTGAATCTGGTTTTACGGAGGAAGGATTTTGGCTGGATATCGGCGTTTTATCGCATATGTATATGACTATGAAAATGGTAAGAAGGGCAGCAACTGCGGTTTTATTAAGGTAGAGGTGAAGGATCAGCAGTGTTCTGTGCAGGTGCATCTGCATTGTCCGGGGCTGCCGGAGGATGTGGGATGCAGGGTCTATGGATTTACAAGGAAAGATGGTTTG
>CAKSAW010000144.1 GCA_934437695.1 uncultured Blautia sp.
GATAATGTGAATTGCAGTCAACCACTGGCCGTGTAGAGGATGACCTGAATTGCGATTAAGTGAATTGCAGTCAACCACTGGCCGTGTATTGGTTGACTTGAATTGCGATTAAGTGAATTGCAGTCAACCACTGGCTGTGTATTGATTGACCTGAATTGCGATTAAGTGAATTGCAGTCAATCACTGGCTGTGTATTGGTTGACCTGAATTGCGATTAAGAGAATTACAGTCAACCAATAGCCGTGTAGAGGATGACCTGAATTGCGATTAAGAGAATTACAGTCAACCACTGGCCGTGTAGAGGATGACCTAAATATTAAATAAATATTACAGACAGAGAAATGAGATGTGTTATCCTAGAAACATCGAATAATCAGGGATGGGCGAGAGAGATAGCCCTTCTCAGGAAAGAATATGAGGAAAATAAAGATGAAAACATTGATATTCAACGGTTCACCGCGAAAGAACGGTGAAACTGCATATATGATCCGGACTTTGAAGGAAAACCTTGGAGGGGATTTTAAGGTGGTTAATGCCTACAGGGCAGATATCCGTCCGTGCATAGACTGCAGATGGTGTTTTGACCATGCAGGATGTGCCATTAAAGATGAATGGCAGGAGATACTTTCTTATATTGAAGAATGTGATCACATTATTATGGCGTCTCCTGTATATTTTGAGGAAGTTACGGGAATGCTTCTTGCAGTGATGAGCAGACTGCAGACTTATTTCAGTGCAAGGTATATCCGTAAAGAGGAGCCTGTTCCTAAGAAGAAAACAGGAGCAGTTCTGCTGACAGCAGGAAGCATCGGACCCAGAGAAAAAGCGGAAAGTACGGCAGAGATGCTGCTGCGCCAGATGAGCTGTGACAGTCTGGGAACTGTATATGTGAATCGTACAGATAAAGTGCCGGTCAGAGACAGAGAAGATATTTTGAGTGAAATAAAAGAACTGGCAGACAGATTAAATGCTGTAAAATAGTAGCACAACTGGACAGGTATAAAAATTGAATAAGCATAAAAAGAAAAAGACACAACAGATTTGTCAGATAAGAAATAAACGATAGTTATTGCATAAGAATATGTGAAAGGATGAGCAGAATGAGAAAATTAAGATATTTTATGATAACAGGAATGCTTCTGGCATCCATAGGACTGGCAGGATGCGGCAAGAAGTCAGAGGATGATATTACCAACAAAGAAATCTATCAGGATGATCTTCAGCCATTAACAGAAGAAGAGCTGGAGGAAATGGATGCAGATACATCTGATGAAGATATGAAGCAGATTGATGAGCCTGAAGACGAAAGTTCAGACAATGCGGATACTACAAATGCGACAGAAACTATAGATGAAGCTGAGGATGCAGACACAGCAGATTCAGCGAAATCTACAGACAAAACCCATACATCAGGTTCTTCTGATAAAACAGACACAGCAAATAAAACAAAATCATCAAAATAATCACGGGGAATGATTTTTCAAACACGCTCCGGAATTATGAAGAACAGTGTAAGATACAAAAGACCATAAAAAAGCACTCATTTTGCAGAGTGCTTTTTTGCTGGAAAAATAATCCTATAAATAATTCTATTTGTAAAAAATAATTTTGTCTGTAAAAAAATATTTACAAAATCGGAAAAGAACTTCTGTCAGGAAAGAACTTCATTCTTAAGCTCATCCCCATCCATAAATGCTTTCGCATTTTCGAGAGTAGTCTCAGCGATGTTAGTCAGTGCCTCACGTGTAAAGAATCCCTGATGAGAAGTCATCACTACATTCGGGAAGGAGAGCAGACGCTGAGTAATGGAGCTCTGCAGAATACGTTCAGACATATCTTCGAATACAAAGTCAGTTTCCTCTTCATAAACGTCCAGTCCAACTGCAAAAAATTTATGATCACGGATTCCGGAGATCAGGTCCTCTGTCTTGATCAGACCGCCGCGGGAAGTGTTTACAAGAATTACACCATCTTTCATTTTGGCGATAGTTTCTTCATTGATGATGTGTTTGGTTTCTTCTGTAAGAGGGCAGTGAAGGCTGATCAGGTCACTGGTAGCCAGAAGTTCATCCAGAGATACATATTCCAGATAATCCAGGCTTTTATTCGGGAAAAGATCATAGGCGATGACCCTCATGCCAAATCCCTTGCAGATTTTGGCCATTGCCTGTCCGATCTTACCTGTACCGATGATTCCGGCTGTTTTCTGATAGAAGTTCACACCCATCAGGCCGCTCAGTGCGAAGTTATTTTCGCGGCATTTGATATATGCCTTGTGTGTGTGACGGTTTGCTGTGAGCGCAAGTGCCATGGCATGTTCAGCTACAGCTTCCGGGGAATATCCCGGTACACGCAGAACCTTGATTCCATATTTGCGGGTTGTTTCCAGATCTACATTGTTATATCCTGCGCAGCGCATAAGGATCAGCCGGACGCCCTGTGCATTCAGTTCTTCGATAACAGGAGTGCTCAGATCAGCATTTACAAATGCGCAGATCGCCTCATATCCTTTTGCAAGAGATGCGGTCTCTTCATGAATATTTGCCTCAGTAAATTTAATTGTGATTCCCGGATAGGAAGGAAGAAGCTTCTCAAAAAATTCCTCGTCGTAGTTTTTTGTGCCGTAAAATAAGATTTTCATAAATGTTAGCTCCTCTCTGGCTGTATACCTGTACAGCATACTCACCGTAAAAATTATAATATCAGCAGTTCATAAAACAAAGTCAGGCGGATAAAACAATGTTAAAATAATA
>CAKSAW010000145.1 GCA_934437695.1 uncultured Blautia sp.
CCTTCACCTTCTGTCTGCTTCCAGTCACCCTCCGTCTTGACAGCTGATGCCTTATATCTTACAGGACAGAACAGTATAAGAAGAACTGCCAGCAGCAGAAGTCCCAGCAGGATCCCCAGAATGATCAGTATAAACTTAAGGATCAGCCATAAAATATGTAACATATTCTCACCTGTTTTCTATATATTCAGCTGTTGAAAAGGTTCCCGTCTCTCTGTACATCTTATCGATCAGGTCCCTCACCATTTCCAGAGCTTCCTCTTTGCCCTTTGCCATTCCTATGATCTTCGGACAGATCCCATAAAAGCTCTTCTGCAACAGCATTGCTGCCGGAATAATATCCATCAGATTCAGCGGATTCTCTGACAGGGTAAGGAGATAAATGCCTGGGACCAGTTTTCCGTTATTCAGTTTCTTCTTTATCTTCTCAGGATTCTTTACAGATTCACCTGTAAGAAAATCTTCCTGCCATTTCAGCATCTTACACCCTCTCCCGTTCCAGAATACATTAAAAAATACGCTCTGATCTGATTACAGTATTTCCATTTTCTCATGAATTAAACCGGGCTGCGTCATAAAAACACAGCCCTGTCCTCGTTAATAATACTTATGCTGTTTTCCCCAGAGTCCATTGCTTCTCATCTCCAGATATTCCTGATAAGCTCTCTCCACGATCTGCTTCTCATTGGAAAATCTCAGCAGATGGTAGATCTCATGAAACTTATAATATCCGGAATCTACAAAAAACTCCTCTCTTTGGGGCTTACTATGATAATTATCCGCAGTCATAAGATACCAGTGTACCTCTTTGGAAACCACGTCCTCCGGAACGGTAAAGTTATATTGGCTCTTCCCGATGTATTTTACAATGGTTGCGCGCACTCCAGCCTCTTCCATCACTTCCCGCAATGCCGTCTGTTCATGCGTCTCGCCCGGTTCCACTGTCCCCTTCGGCAATACCCAGCCCTCATAACGGTTCCTGTAAGATTTATACAATGTAAGAATCTTACCCCGATGAATTACCACACCGCCACAGCTCGTTGCTTCTATCATAATGCAATCCCTCCTGTTTTGCGTGGTATTATAAACTGAATATAGTATACCTCTTTTTTGTAAAACCCGCAACAAAAAATTCCATTGCTTTTAGTTGCCTTCAACGAACAGTAACGTGAACAGCAACACCATCAGTTATCATAGTAATATGCGTCGAATATCTGTCCTGCAATAGGCACTGCGGCCTCACTTCCTGTACCGCCATTCTCAACAATAATAGCAACCACAAGATCCGGATCATCTACATTGGAATAGCCGATAAACCAGGAGTGACTGGAACCATTCTCATCAAACTCTGCTGACCCTGTCTTGCCTGCTACAGTATATCCTCTTCCGTTCAGGGCAGATGCTGTTCCGTTCTCAACAACACCTTTCATCAGTTTTCCAAGGATATTTGCCTCATTGGTTGTCATAAGACGTTTGTACTTTTCAGGTTCTGTTGTCCTGACTGTCTCACCGTCTGAGCTGACTACGGAATCCACCAGATAAGGTTTCATCAGTTCACCGCCATTGGCAATGGCACTGGTGATCAGAGCCATATGCATGGGAGATACCAGAGTATTTCCCTGTCCGATAGCAGTCTGCATCACCTCTGCAACAGAGGATTTCCCGTTTAATGTAAAGGTACTCTTCTTATAATGTTCCAGAGGAAGATTCCTGTTAAAGAGAAGCTCCTCCGCTGTTTTCTTCAGAGAACTGCCTCCAAGCACTGTTCCGATCTCTGCAAAAGCACTGTTGCAGGAATTGGCAAAAGCACTGTAAAAATCCTCCTGCCCGTGGACTGTTCCACCATAACATCTGATCGTATGATCTTCCCTGGTGATACTTCCCTCACAGAGATAGGAAAATCCTTCCAGACTTCCCTTTGTCCTGAAATAATCCAGAGCAGTCACAACCTTAAATGTAGAACCCGGAGGATATGCTCCGTTTGTGGCTCTGTTTAACAGACTGCTGTCATTAGAATCATTTACCAGTGTATCCCAGTTCTGGGAGATTGTATTTGGATCAAAATCCGGTCTGCTAAGCTCCACAAGGATCTTACCTGTAGACGGTTCTATTGCAACAACTGCACCTCTCCTGTCGCCAAGAGCATTGTATGCAGTGGACTGAAGATCTGCACTTAATGTTGTCACTACAGAATCACCTGTATTTTTCTGATTCTTAAACTCATTTTTCATCTGATTCAGGAAAAATTCATGGGATGTAAGAAGCTGAAAGTTGGCCTCCGACTCCAGACCGCTCTTTCCGTTTGTATCATATCCTACTACATGTGCAAACATATTTGCATAGGGATAAGTCCTCTCCTCTGTTCCATCCTCATAAACATTAGTCTGGGCAAGTACCTGTCCATCAGAGGATATGATCTTACCTCTTACCACCCTGTCCGAAAAAGTATCCTGTCTTGTATTATACGGACTGTTGATAAAATCATCACTCTTTGCGTAATTAAAATAGACCAGATATCCTATCATACTGACAAAGATCAGCACAAAAAAGCAGGATACCAGGGTATATTCCCTGTTACGGGGTCTTCTCTTTTCAGAAATCTCCTGAGCCTTGCGCTTCTGACGCTTCCTGAGCTCTTTGCGCCGCTTCCTTTCTTCGATATCTCTCAATTTCTTCGTCCTCATCTTCTCTCAAAATATACAATCCCTGAATGAT
>CAKSAW010000146.1 GCA_934437695.1 uncultured Blautia sp.
TTCATTCCTCTCACTCCTATGGATGTCTTCTTCATAGAGGAAATGTCCTGCTTCTGAAATCTAAGGAAGTATCCACCTTCACTCTGAAGGACCACCTGCTCCATTTCATCTGCTGCACCTACAAAGATCAGCGAATCTTCTTCTGCCAGCTTTGTAGACACGATCGTTCTCTTTGCCACATCAAATTCAGCCCCGCTTACCAGCTTACACATGGATGCTGCAGTAACAAATAAAAGCGTATTCTCTTTTACAGATGCCAGGGGTGCCACATAGAGCATACGTTCCTGTGCGCTGTCATAATTGCTCAGATTATCCGCCGGTGTACCCTTATCTCTGAAACGCACCAGAGGAATATCTGCCACTTTGACACTGTGCATCTTTCCATTATCTGTAAAAATACATATTTTATCCGTATTCATACAGTTGAATACATATTTATTCTCTGCATTGGCAGCTTCTTTATTTCTTTCATATGCAGATTTGTCAATTGTCCGCATATATCCGAAACGATCCATAAGAAAAGTAACTTCCATCTCTTCCATCTTCTTCTCTTCATAGACAGCTTCCTCTGCATTCTCAATCACTGTGCGTCGTTTTGTTCCATATTCCTTCTTGATCTTATCCAGATCTTTGATGATCACATCTGCCATGGAATCATAATTATTCAGAATATCTTCATACAATGTAATGTTTTTTACAGTCTCTGCATAATCCACCTGAAGCGCTTCAATTTCCAGACCGATCAGCTTATATAACCGCATATCCAGGATCGCTGCTGCCTGTTTTTCCGAAAAGCCCAGCTTCTGTGCGGCTTTTTCACTGGTTTTGCTCTTGAACTTAATTCCTTCCGTCACACCGTCAACCAGACATTTCTTCACCTGTTCCCTGTTCTTGCTTCCGCGCAGAATCTCAATGATCAGATCTATCACATCACAGGCTTTTATCAGACCTTCCTGGATTTCCTTCTTCTCCTGCTCTTTATTCAGAAGTGTGGTGTATTTTCTGGTTGTAACATCAAACACGAAATCCACATGATGCTCTATCACCTGTTTCAGACTCAGGGTCTCAGGTCTGCCATCTGCAACCGCAAGCATATTGACACCAAATGTATCTTCCAGCTTGGTTTTCTTGTACAGCATGTTTGTCAGGTTCTCCACATCAGCATCACGCTTCAGATCGAGAACAATACGGATTCCTTCTTTTGATGACTGATTTGAGATATCCACAATATCTGTTGTCTTCTTACTCTCCACAAGAGATGCAATATCATTCAGGAATTTTCCTATATTTGCACCTATCATAGTGTATGGGATTTCCGTGATCACAAGCTGCTGCCTGCCACCTTTGAGCTTTACTGTTTCCACCTTGCCTCTGACGCGGAGTTTTCCTGTTCCTGTCTCATAGATCTTGAGCAGGTCATCTTTATTTACCACCAGACCGCCTGTGGGGAAATCCGGACCTTTAAGATAGCGCATCAGACCCTTGACACTGATGTCATTATTCTTCATATATGCTTTTACCGCATCCACTACTTCACTCAGATTGTGAGGCGGAATGCTGGTCGCCATGCCGACAGCGATACCATCCGCCCCGTTTACCAGCAGATTCGGGATTCTGACAGGAAGTACCACCGGCTCCTTCTCTGTCTCATCAAAGTTTGGCATAAAATCTACTACATTCTTATCCAGATCTTCAAGGAAAACATCCTGCGTCAGTTTCTCCAGTCTGGCTTCTGTATATCGCATGGCAGCTGCACCGTCGCCCTCGATGGAACCGAAGTTTCCATGTCCGTCAACCAGTGTTTTACCCTTCTTAAAATCCTGAGCCATTACTACAAGCGCTTCGTAAATAGAACTGTCACCATGGGGGTGATATTTACCCATAGTATCACCTACGATACGGGCACATTTTCTGTATGGTCTGTCATAACGAATCCCCAGTTCATACATATCATACAGTGTTCTTCTCTGCACAGGCTTTAATCCGTCACGCACATCAGGCAGAGCTCTGGAGATAATAACGCTCATGGCATAGTCGATATAGGATTTCTGCATGACCTCTGCATAGTCGGTAGGAATCACATTCTCCTGTTTTGTTTCCATTTAATCTCTTTCCTCCATCTCAGACACATATCCATGCATCCGTCTCAATTTCCATATAACACTCCGGCGAAATCAGATATCCAGCTCTGCATCCTGTGCATGCTCATAGATAAATTTCTTTCTCGGCGGGACATCACTTCCCATCAGGATTTCTGTCACGCTTGATGCAAGTCTCGCATCCTCAATCTCTACTCGCTTCATCATTCTTGTCTCCGGATTCAGGGTAGTCTCCCAGAGCTGCTCCGCGTCCATCTCACCCAGGCCTTTATATCTCTGAAGAGTAAAGCTTCCCGGCTTATGGGCACGCCTGTATCTCTCCAGTGCCTTATCATCATACAGGTATTCCTCCTGCCCCTTCTTTGGCATAACCTTGTACAGCGGCGGCATGGCAATATACACATGTCCCTCAGTGATCAGATCCGGCATAAAACGGTAGAATAAAGTCAGGAGCAGTGTGGAAATATGCGCTCCGTCCACATCAGCATCAGCCATGATCACAATCTTGTCGTAACGAAGCTTCGTAATATCAAAGTCATTTCCGTATCCTTCGGAGAATCCACATCCAAATGCATTGATCATGGTCTTGATCTCCGCATTGGCAAG
>CAKSAW010000147.1 GCA_934437695.1 uncultured Blautia sp.
GGAACAGCTGTCCATCACGGCTGTTCCTCTTTTTGATTTTGTAAAATGTTTTTTTATTTTTATCAGATTGCCCGGGTTGCATCTTTCAGCCATTCTTTTTCTTCTTCGTTCAAATACGGAGAAATTTTCTCATATACCTGTGCATGATAAGCATTCAGAAGTTCTCTTTCTCTTGCTGTCATTTGTTCCGGAACAACAGCATCAAGATCAAAAGGTACCATAGTCAGAAACTCAAAGCACATATACTGTCCGAATTCTGTTTTTTCCGCCTTTTTGCATACGATCATATTTTCATGGCGGATTCCATATTCATTCTCTACATAATATCCAGGCTCATCAGACGTGATCATCCCCTCTTCCAGCACTGCATTATTCCCCGGAATAACCTTCCAGCGGAAACTGTTTGGACCTTCATGAACATTCAGCAGATAGCCAACCCCGTGTCCTGTTCCGTGATTAAAATCCTTGCCCAGCTCCCACAGCGGACCACGGGCCAGATAATCCAGATTCACACCTGTACATCCATATCGGAATTTTGCATTTCCCAGATTCAGCATACCACGTAAAACCGCTGTAAAATATTTCTTCTGTTCATCATTTACAGTTCCCATAACAATCGTACGTGTGGTATCTGTAGTACCTTCATAATAATGTCCGCCTGTATCTGCCAGAACAAAGTTTCCCGGCTCAATGGCAATATCTGTCTCCGGTGTCGCAGAATAGTGATTGATCGCAGCGTGAGCTCCATAGGAAATGATCGGATCAAAGCTGTTATCAATAAAATTCTCCTGCTGCATTCGGAAACTGTAAAGCTTCTCCTCTGCACTCAGCTCTGTTATAGGAATTTTTCCCACATTTCTCTTTAACCAGTAAATAAACTTTGTAAGTGCAACACCGTCTTTAATATGTGCAATACGTTCATTTTCTACTTCTACCGGATTTTTAACCGCCTTTGGAAGAAGTGTCAGATTCTCCTCATCCAGAACTGTCACACCCTCCGGAATATTACTTACCAGACGGCTGTTTACTTTCTTTTTGCAGAGAAGAACTGTCATTTCTTTTGTAAATGTTTTCACATATGCATAGATATCATCATATGGGAGAAGAGTTACTCCATCTTTTAACAAGGCAGTCTGTACTTCTGCAGGAAATGCCTTCTCATTGGCAAACAGTCTGATCTCTGTTTTGGTCATCACAAGATAAGAAAGGACAACCGGACAACAATGTACATCTCCTCCGCGGATATTTAAGAGCCAGGCAATATCATCCAGGGATGTGAGAACAAAGGCATCTGCACCTTTTTCCTCCATTGCCTTACGGATCCTTGCACATTTATCAGCACGGGATTCTCCTGCCCATTTTACATCCAGTTCCATAACCGGTTCACAGGAAAGTGCAGGACGATCTTCCCATACTTCACCTATCAGATCATAGTCTACAGAAAGAAATGCTCCCTTCTTTCCAAGAATCTTCTCCAGTTCAACAGCTTCTTTAGCATTCACAGTTCTTCCGTCAAAGCCAAGACACATTCCATCCCCTAATTTCTCTTCAAGGAACTCATGTACTGTGGGAACCCCCGGCTCTCCCATCTTGAAAAGCTCCACTCCTGTTCCTTCCAGCTGTGCTGCAGCCTGGATAAAATAACGTCCGTCAGTCCACAGCCCTGCCATATCCTGCAGGATTACCGCAGTTCCCGCTGAACCTGTAAATCCTGTGATATATTTTCTGCATTTAAAATATTCCCCTACATATTCAGATGCATGAAAATCATCTGTCGGAACAAGATAGGCATCTATTTTCCTGTCCTGCATCTTCTCTCTGAGCGCAGCAATTCGTTCTCTTACTGTCATTATCATCTTCTCCTTTATCGGCATAAGTTTTTTAACTAATCCAACATTTTCTTTTCCAGTGTCTCATTCATACTTCCCATGCGGTATCCCAGAATATCCATGGTCACATAAGTAAAACCATACTCTTTAAACTTCTCCGCTATATCCTTACGGACATTCTGTTCCAGAAGCTTTGAAAATTCTTCGGGCAAGATCTCAATTCTTGCAAGTAACCCATGAATGCGAACACGAACCTGGTGAAATCCATAGTCAAGCAAAAGCTGCTCTGCTTTCTCAACCATACCAAGCTTCTCTTCACTAATAGTTTCTCCATAGACAAATCTGGAAGACAGGCAGGCAAAGGACTGCTTATCCCAGGTAGGAAGGCCCAGTTCCTTTGAGTATTCTCTGATTTCTGCTTTTGTCAGCTTTGCTTCCCGTAAAGGACTCTTAATCCCAAGCTCCTTTACAGCGATCAGACCTGGTCTGTAATCCCCATTATCGTCCATATTGGAACCTTCTGCAACATACTCGATCCCATTCTCTTTCGCTATATCTTTGATCTTCTCAAACAATTCTTTCTTGCATAAATAACATCTGTTTGGTGGATTTTGGGAAAAGCCCTCGATCTCCAGTTCCTCAGACTGGCAGATCACCTGCTTAATTCCCTCTTTCTCACAGAATTCTCTTGCCTCTTTTGATTCTCTTTTCGGAAAAGAACAGGACTGAGCTGTGACAGCAATAGCCTTATCTCCCAGTACATCATGTGCTACTTTTAACAGAAATGTAGAATCTACTCCACTTGAAAAAGCAACCGCCACACTTCCAAGTTCTTTCAGATATTGCTTTAAATATTCCAGTTT
>CAKSAW010000148.1 GCA_934437695.1 uncultured Blautia sp.
CATCTGCCTATAAGAGCAGAATGAAAGTAGCTGATTTAAGCTCTAAAGAGGAAATAGCCATTTTTGAAAATGCCAAACGAGATGTGGAACTTGCTGGCATAGAACTGAAAAACAGTCTTGAGGTAGTGGATGTTGTCATGACTCCGCCATCTTTAGACGATACAATGCCGGATAATGAGAGACTGACACGTGCCCTGCGCAAATATTTAAATATCAGCAGAGTCCGGATTCCTTATGCAGTTTTAAAGAAACTTCCGGATGTACTGCGAGAGAATAATTTTGCAGTGAAGTGTGTGATTCGTGCTACATCTGATGATATGTTTGTATATGATATTTTCGGTAAAAATGAAGATGTAGTAATCGGTGGTCTTGCAGTAGATATCGGTACAACAACCGTTTCAGCTGTACTGATTAATATGGAGAATGGTGATATTCTTGCAAAGAGTTCTGCCGGAAACGGACAGATTCGTTTCGGTGCGGATGTAATTAACCGAATCGTGGAATCACAGAAGCCTGGCGGACAGAAGAAATTGCAGGATGCTGTCATCAAGGAAACAATCAATCCTATGATCCATGAGATGTGCAGAAGTGCAAATTTCCCGGCAAACCGTATATACAGGATGTGTGTAGCATCCAACACAACTATGAATCATCTGTTTGCAGGAATCAATTCTGATCCATTACGTACAGAACCGTATATCCCTGCATTCTTTAAGACCAATTCCCTTTTTGCTTCCGATGTGGGAATTGAGATTAATAAAGATGCCCATATTATTATGGCACCAAATATCGGAAGCTATGTAGGCGGTGATATCACAGCCGGTACAATGGTCAGCCAGATCTGGAACAGACCAGAGTTCTCACTGTTTATCGACCTTGGTACAAACGGAGAGCTTGTATTTGGTAACTCAGACTTTATGATGAGTTGCGCATGTTCTGCAGGCCCTGCCTTTGAGGGTGGTGATATCAGCTGTGGTATGCGTGCAACAGATGGCGCGATTGAAGCATGTACCATTGATAAAGAGACGATGGAGCCGACCTACAAGATCGTAGGTGATCCGGGAACCAAACCTGTAGGTTTGTGTGGTTCCGGTATCATCGACGTAATCAGTGAACTTTATATCTGCGGAATCATTAACCCGAAAGGTAAATTTATCCGTGAAGGTAATAGAATCAAACATGATAAATATGGAATGGGAAGCTATATCCTTGCTTTTGAAGAAGAGGCAGGATCAGTAAAAGATGTCGAGATCACAGAAGTTGATATTGATAACTTTATCCGTGCAAAAGGCGCAATCTTCTCAGCTATCCGTACCATGCTGACTTCTCTGGACTTTGATGTGAGCATGATTGATGATGTCTATGTTGCAGGCGGTATCGGAAGTGGTATCAATATGCAGAATGCAGTCAACATCGGTATGTTCCCGGATATTCCAATCGAGAAATTCCACTATATCGGTAACTCTTCCCTGACAGGTGCATATCTTATGCTTCTGTCAACGCCGGCAGAGAAGAAGACATACGAACTGGCTTCTAACATGACATATATGGAACTTTCCACAGTTCCGATCTATATGGATGAATTTGTAGGAGCATGTTTCATTCCTCATACAGATACCAGTATGTTTCCGACAGTAATGGAAGAGGTTCAGAACCGCTGATATTTATACGGCATACGGCAGGTTACCGGGAGTGAACCCTAACGATTGCCGCGCCTGAATGAATAAAAAGTAACAGGGCAGGCAAGTATATTTTGTCTGTCCTGTCTGTGGAGACTTAGAATGGCTTTTAGCTTAAATGATTTAAATTATGAAAAAGACAGTAAGGAAAGAATGCCATGGGAGCATTATACACAGGAGTTTGCGGCGGCAGATCCCAAAGAAATAGCTTCAAGGCTGTCCATTCCTTACGATGAAGAAACAAAAACACTGACATTAACTTTTCTTGGAACACGGTCTCAGATTACATGGCCGGATTTTACAGTAACACATACGCCGGATGATAAAGGCTTTTATCCGCTGGAAGATATGATTTATGCCAGAATCCTGACCATTCGTTTTCTCTTAAATGGAGTGAAATCTGAAAGTTCCGGAAAATTTAAAACATATCGTGAGATGCCATGGGGCGAGGTATATTTAAGACAGTTTGACGGCAGATGTATCAAACGTCTGGCATTTTCCTACGGAAACCGTCTGGGAGATTTTAAAGCAATCATGGAGCACATCAAAGCAGCTCCGGTAAATCATGGTGACATTGCTTATGAAGTCGAAATTTTCCCGGAATACAAAGTGCAGATGATCCTCTGGGAAGGCGATGATGAATTTCCACCGTCTTCACAGATTCTCTTTTCTGACAACTTCCCTGTTTCTTTTCAGGCAGAGGATATGGCTGTTATGGGAGATGTGATCATCGGTTCACTGAAAGCATACCTGAAATGCGTTCAGAAATGACAAATGATATCAGGATTATAGAGGTTGCAGAATAATCCGCAGATATCAGAGTCAAATAAGTAAATATAAACAGAAAGAAAGAGGGAGAAAAAATGGGATTTTCAACAAGTACATGTACAGAATTCGTTGAAG
>CAKSAW010000149.1 GCA_934437695.1 uncultured Blautia sp.
GCCACCCCTCCCTGCTTCTCAAATTCCTGCATAAATTCTACCTGATGGGGATGGATATTTGCAAGAGGAAAGGTATCAGCAGCACATTCCTTGGCATCAAAGCAGACCGGGATTCCCTGTACTGCCCCGATATAATCTACCGTACTTCTCTGCTCAAAGTATGCCAGAGTAATATGACGATTTTCCTTATCCATCCTGACAGGTGTGATAGGTGTAGGGATCTTCTGGATCAGTGCCAGTCCCTTTTCTCTGTATTGTTCGTTGGTGCGGTTTACAAGATCCTCTAATGTAGATCCACGCAAACCTCTGCTGTTCCAGGTTGCCACTTTGTTTCTCCTCTATTATATATCAGTTTCATTTCAGCAGCTTCACAGATGGATAATATCTGATCACTGCTTTGCCTACAAGCTCATCAAAGGTCACAAAATTAGTGGTTTTCCAGAAACGGGAATCTTTTGAATGATTGCGGTTGTCTCCAAGAACAAAATAGCTGTTCTCAGGTACCTCATATGGACCAAAGCTTCCTCTTGCCTTCTCAGGTATAAAACTGTCATCAAGAGGAATCTCCGAATCATTGATATATATCTTGCCGTCTGTGATCTGCACCTTTTCACCCGGAAGTCCGATGACTCGTTTGATAAACAGCTGGCTTTCATCATCCGGATATCTGAAAATGACAATGTCGAAACGTTCAGGATCTTTTATCTTTTTTGATATTTCGTGTCCGAACAGGTCTATGTTAAGTCCATATGCCAGGCGGAATCCAAAGATACGGTCTCCTGTCATAATGGTTTTTTCCATTGATTCAGAAGGGATTTTAGCGTTGATAAGCACTACACTATTCACAAGCGTCACAATCACCACTACTATGATGATCATTTTTGTGTAATCCCATATTTCTTTCCAGATTCTCATGATAAGCCCCCTCCAGATGTTCTTCCCTGATGATTTTGCCAAAAAGCTCCGGTACCGGTGCCATAAAGGTCTGGTCTGTTTCCGGAATTACTAATTTATATGCATGGAGAAGCTGATGCTTTACTCCATGGCCGAAATACTGTTTATTAAATTCAGGATCTCCGTATTTGGTATCTCCAAGCAGTGGATGTCCTGTTCCTGCCAGATGAGCACGGATCTGGTGAGTACGTCCTGTGATAAGTTCCACTTCCAGAAGTGTCATTTTTTCATTACTGCCAAGAGGACGGTAGCCTGTTTCGATGGGCAGGGAATCTTTAAATTCCTGTCTGCTCACAGTTACTTTGTTTGTTTTTTTGTCTTTGTGCAGATAACCTTTGATGTGAGCAGGTTTTTCTATTCTGCCTTTTGTGAGACAAAGATAATATTTGTGAAGCGTTCTGTCATGGAAAATCCTGGACAGAAACTGCAGACCTGCAAGGCTTTTACCTGCACAGACCATTCCACTGGTATTGCGGTCAAGACGGTTGCATACTGACGGTTTGAAGGTTTTGAGCTGTTCTTCTGTCAGTTCTCCTTTTTTCAGAAGGTATCCGATCAGATATTCTACCAGGGAGGGTTCTCCATCATCTGCTGGCTGGGAAAGCATTCCTGCCGGTTTGTTTATTATGATGATATCTGAATCTTCATAAATCACATCCAGTTCACAATAAGCTCTTGCTGTCTGAGTGCTTCCTGCAAACTTGTCAAAGGTTTCATCACTGAGAAATAATCTGATGGCATCGCCTTTGAGAAGTTTTTCATTTCCTGTGGCTTTTTTTCCATTTAGGGTAATATTTTTTTTGCGGAGCATTTTGTAAAAGAAGCTTTTAGGAGCTTCTTTTAATAGTTTTGCCAGATATTTGTCAAAGCGCTGGCCTGCTTCGTTTTCTTCTATAATAAATTCTTTCATATCTCTTTCCTGATTACCGTATTATAATGTGTTTGAAAAATCATATGGCAGTTACAGACAGAGTGCCAGGATTGTCTGGCGGATGAGTTCATTTCTGGTGAGATCCGGATATTTTTCATCCGGTGTGAATTTGATTCCTTCTTCCAGACTTTCTTTGTGGTCATTCATGGAATCAAGACGTTCCAGAAACGGACGGAGATCTGTAAAGATTTTTACTGTGGCTTTGTATCCGTTTTTGCGGATAAGCTTCTGAGAGCTGGTTTCCATAAATGCCACATCTATCTTCAGATCACTGCTGTAGGCAACTACTGTATTTCCGCATACTGCTACTGCGTCAATATGAGCGCTTTTCTCATAAAATGTCATATAAAGTTCATATGCCATATCCAAACCGCCCTGATGTTCTCTGATTTTCTGATACAGTCCTTCATCCATGGACTTACACTTCATGATCATGATCAGGTTTACCATGGATTTACATGCCGGAAGACAGCCTACTACAGTTACGACTGTCCATATGGTCATTCTGGTCTTAAAGTAGATCCAGGATGTAAAAAAGATAAATAATGGTACTGCAAAAAGAATTGCTGTAATGATCATGCGGCGTTTCTTCTCACTTTTAAAATATCCGAATTCACCTTTCCGGACTTTTTTTTCTGTTCTGGATCCGTTTGGTACTTTACTGCTATTTTTGTTTTTCTCTGATGTCAC
>CAKSAW010000150.1 GCA_934437695.1 uncultured Blautia sp.
AGTGTTCTGGGCTGCACCGGTATCTGCAAGATCCTGTGACATAAAGCATACTACAAGGTCGATTCCTTTGGCTGTATCATAGATGATCGCTACATCATTTTCCACAGTGTCAAGTTCGCCGGTTTTATTGGCGGTACCAACGCCCTCAGGAAGCTGTGCAGGAATCTTGTTTTTGCGCTGCTGCATTTTTAGGTGATAATACATGGCATCTGCATTTGGAAGGGTGGAAGCGGGAAGGGTTCCGTTGACAGTCTGGTATATCTGCTTTAAAAAGGTTCCGCAGTCTTTGACAGATGTATAGTTGTCACCATTTTCTTTACTTGCAAGAAGCAGGCGGTTCATCTGGGTGCTGGTGAAACCATGTTCATGGCAGAAGCCATTTACTTTTGCCATGCCTGCGAAGTCGTTGCCGTCACCGAGCCAGTTTACCAGAGTGTTGGCTGCATCATTATCACTGACTGTTATCATGGCTGAAATATTACTGTCGATTTCATCTCCGCTGTGAGACTGGGAAAGAGTGTCGTAGCTTTCATATACAGCCCCCATAATGTACAGTTTGATCAGGCTGGCTGCCTGCATGGAAGTATCATTAATCATGCCTTCTGAATCTTTCAGCAGGTTGCAGACATAGACAGACCAGGTTCCGTTATCAGCCGGAAGCAGGGATTGTACCTGATTCAGTAGATTGTCCATACTGGAATCAGTGTTGTCGGTAAATGTGGTATTGGAGGAAGGGGAAAGTGTTCCTTCTTGTTGCTCAGATGCAGGGGCCGGTTCAGCTGTTTCACCTGTGGCTGCCTGTACAGAGCTTTCCTGCTCTCTCAGTTCAGCCAGCTGATCAGCCTGACTGATAAGAGTATTGGCGTCTGTGGAGATTTCCTGCACTGTTTTGGAAAGTGTCTGCACCTTCTGCTGTAATGTGACAAGATGGTTCAACGATAAAAAAGAGACAGCAGCCAGTGCGACCACTGCAAGACCCAGTATGCCGATCACTGTGTACAAAAAGACAGGTTTCTCATTTTGGGAGAATCCGCCGGTTTCATGATCTGTCCTGGAGATATTTTCGTCGGATAAGTTGTTTTTATTCATTTGATGTTTTCCTTTCATATTAATATAGAAGAAATGGGCAGGAAGATTATGATGCAAAATAGCTGTCTATGCCATTTGCAATTCCCTGTACCATTGTTTTCTGGAATTCTGCGTCGTTCATTTTCAGATCGTCATTCTGGCTTGTCATAAATCCCATTTCAAGGATTGTAACAGGAACAGTGCTCCAGTTAATTCCTGTCATTGTGTCAGTGTACTGGATTCCAAGGTTCTGAAAACCTGTTGTAGCACAGTAGGAATCGATGATGCACTGGGATAATCGATTAGACTGGTCAAATAGCTGGGGGATATAAGGGTTATTCTGGGAGGGCGACATGGTCAGTGCTCCTGATGCAGTATGGGAATCATCGCCGTTTGCATGGATACGGACATAGATTTCTGCACCCTGTGCAGCAACATATTGTGCGCGTTCCATATTGCTGATGGCTGTCTCGTTGTCTGTCCGTGTCATGACTACCTGATAGCCTCTCTGTTCCAGTTCATCTCTTAGTTGAAGAGAAACTTCCAGATTGAGTTGATATTCGGGAACACCGCTGTAGGTACCCTGAGTTCCACTGGTACATTTGGCTTTCATTTCAGAAGAACCGGGACCGTTTGGCTCCTGTGCACTCATATCTATGGATTCGCTTTGGTGTCCGGGATCAATTCCTATTATATGACCGTTAGTTTCTGTCTCAGATGAGAAAACACTGGTGCCGGAATCGGAGGTTAAATTGTTTTGGCTGAATACGGATGGTTTTGATGGTCCATCTTCTGTGATCTCGGATTTTTCTTTTGTGTTCTTCTGGGATGCTGTCTGTTGTTTTTGTTTCATACGGTTGATATTTGACTGAACAGTGTCTATGGCAGTGGCATATTTGTCAACTGCCTGTCTGACTTCATCATGTTTTGAAGTGATCTTTTCAGAAATGGTGTCCACTTCTTTTTCTGTGATAAGGATTTGTTTAAGGGTACTTCTGTTAAAGAAGATCAGGGCGATGATACACAGAAGGCCTGTCAGGAACAGAAGTATGCTGATTATGCTGGGTTTCTTCATATCTGGGTTGTCCTTTCTTGAGTCTGAAGAGTGTAGGGTGGTTGCTTGGTTATAATTATAATAAAAGGGAGGGGGAAATGCAAATATTATCCGGCGCTGGGTTTTACAGCGAAAAAGTGGCAGTAAAGTGTTGGGAGGGGGAGGGTATTGTCAGATAAGTTTAATGTGGTGGTGTGGTGTATGAAAAGAGGATTTTATGGATATGATAAAAATATGAAAAAATTCTGTAAAATCGGAGAGAAATGCCTTGACAGTGGGGATTTTACGGGATATAATTAGCAAGCGTGCAAAAGGAACGTTGTTTTTTTGTGCGTAATTACATGAATAGCAACCGCAAGGCCCCATAGAAAAATCTATGGAGAAATAAATCGGGAGGTGAAATGGAAT
>CAKSAW010000151.1 GCA_934437695.1 uncultured Blautia sp.
CTGAAGACTGTAATGGAGCAGCTGGATTTTGCGGGATGCTTTATTTGCTGCCCGGGCAAGCTGCACTTCACCGGAGTTTGCTTTGTTCAAAATCTGTTCCATCAGATAGGAGGGAGCAGTATCCGTATTGCTGTCTTCCTGTTCCATCATCTGATTCAGACAGAAGTCGCAGTGATCAAGATGTGACAGAAACTCAATGATTTCCTGTGTATTCATATTTCCGTTGTCAAATTCTATTAAATCGTTCTTATCAATATGCATCTAATCACTCCTCTCAAGCATCTTTTTTAACATGGCTCTTGAACGATAGAGCTGTGTCTGAACTGTTTTTGGATTTTTTCCTGTCTTTCGGGCAATTTCAGCGACAGATAGTTCTTCGCAGAAATGCGCACAGGCAACTTCTCTGTAGGGACTTTTCAACTGCATACATAATGACTTTACATGAGCGTTGGAAGCAGTCTGTATGTATTCATCTTCAGGAGAAGACTGATGATCCGGAATCTGGGAAAAGTAGGTATCTTCTGTTGGAATACTTCGCCGCCCGGCTGCTTTCAGATAATCCAGACACTTTCTGACTGCAATTTTACTCAGCCAGGCTTTTTCATATGTGCCATCAAAACGGGAAAGGTTCTTGTAGGCAGACAGAAATACTTCCTGAGTGAGATCCTCGGCATCAAATGGATTGCCGACGGATTTCAGGCAGATCGAGTATATTAAGTTCTGGTATTGTTTGATAAGATATTCCAGATATTGCTTTTCTGTGATCATTACTGTCTCCTTTTCCCTGTTCATTTAATTATAACGCGGGAGAGGGGGGAATGGATTCAGATATTGAGGAATATAAAAACTATTTTTCTGCGCTGGTGATTGGCTGTTTTAATCAATGGATTTTTATAAAAAATATCTCTAAGTGACAGTCTTGCGAACCCTTCTGATTTAGTCTATACTTGATTGAAATGAAATACAGCATTTATGTTTATATGGAAGATAATGCGGGTAATATGACAGATTAACAAGGAGAGACAGATCATGACAGAAACAAGACGTTTATATTATGAGGATGTGTATAAAAAAGAATTTACCGCGACAGTTCTGGAGTGCAGGGAGCGTAAGAAAGGTTTCGCTGTGATTCTGGATGAGAGTGCTTTTTATCCGGAGGGCGGCGGTCAGCCAAGTGATGTGGGAACACTGGGTGATGCACAGGTGACGGAAGTTCATGAGAAGGATGGAGAATTACTTCATTATACTGATAAGGCTCTGGAAGTGGGTGCGAAGGTTGAAGGAAAAATTGACTGGGCGCGGCGTTTTGACTTGATGCAGCAGCATTCCGGTGAGCATATGGTCAGCGGTATCATCCATGAGAAGTATGGTTATGATAATGTAGGCTTCCATATGGGAAGCGATGTGATCACTGTAGATCTGAATGGTATACTGGATAATGCGCAGCTTGCAGAAATTGAACAGGAAGTAAATCGGAAGATATGGGAGGATAAGGAAGTAGTGATCACTTATCCGACTGCTGAGGAACTGAAGACTATTGATTACAGAAGTAAAAAGGAACTGACAGGACAGGTTCGTATTGTGACATTCCCTGGAGTAGACGTATGCGCCTGCTGTGGTACTCACGTAACTCATACTGGTGAGATTGGAATGGTGAAGCTTCTGTCTGTAGTGAAATTCCATGATGGTATCCGTATGGAGATGATCTGTGGTAAACGTGTTCTGGATTATCTGAATATGGTGAATGAGCAGAATCATCAGATTTCCATGAAGCTTTCTGCAAAGATGGACAGAACAGCAGATGCAGTACAGCGTCTGCAGGATGAGAATTTCCGCATGAAAGGCCAGGTTGCCCGTATGGAAGAAGAGATGTTTAGGGCAGAGGCTGAGAAATGGGAAGGTGCAGGAAGTGTCCTGATCTTCAAAGAAGGTCTGGAAGCAGACTCTGTGCGTAAACTTGCGGATGCAGTGATGAATACCTGTGAGGGCTGCTGTGCAGTATTTTCCAGAAATGAAGATGGAAGCTATAAGTATGCCATGGGCGAGATTGACGGGGATTTACGGCAGTATACAAAGGAAATGAATGCTGCATTAAACGGAAGAGGCGGTGGAAAGCCATTCTTTGTCCAGGGCTCTGTGCAGACAACAGAAGACGAAATCCGAAATTTTTTCGAGAAATAAAAAACGGTAGATAAAAGATTAAGTAAACTTGCGGAGCAGTTATTGAGTATAGAGCTGCATAGCGGAGCGGATGGGTTTATCCGTCTGACTGTGTGTTTTGAGTTAGGAAAGCAGCAGAGAAAAGGAAGAGAAACGGGAAATGTTTGGAGAATGTCATGCGCATATCATTATGGATGGCGTAAATTACCGCCATGCAGTTGATATGCATAAAAATGGACCGGACGACAAGATAATAAGAGAGCATCTGAAAGCATACCAGGAACGGGGAATTGCTTTTGTACGTGATGGTGGTGATGCGCTGGGTGTTTCTGCGAGAGC
>CAKSAW010000152.1 GCA_934437695.1 uncultured Blautia sp.
CCCTCCTGAAGCACCTTCCATGCCTCTTTCAGATCATCTGAATCTGTAGATTTCTTATCCCAGGGAAGCGCCAGCATCGTCTCAATATAACCACGGAGTACCGCATTCTCAGATACATTGGTGTTCGTATTCTTAAATCTCTCGATTTCTTTACTTATCTTTTCTTTTATCTCGTCACTGGCCTGAAGCTCCTGAAGCTTCTTCTTAAACTCCTCTGCATCATCTGCAGTATTGTCCTCACCCAGTTCCTCACGGATCAGTTTCAGCTGCTCCCTGAGAATATATTCTCTCTGATTTTTGTCAATTCTGGCTTTCACTTTTTTCTGAAGATCTCTGCCAATCTGCATGACCTCAATCTCATTTCCCAGTATCGCGCCCAGAACTTCATAGCGCTCTTCCAGTGTAAGTGCTTCCAGAATCTTCTGTTTATTCTGATAAGTCAAAGGAATATTGACAGCAATCTGTTCAACCAGTTCCTCTATGTTTTCTATATTTAAAATCTGTGCTACCAGCTCTTTGCTTACTTTTCCATTCTCCATGCAATATCTGTGAAATAATTCCTTCAGACTTCTGTGCATGGCCTCCATCACCGGTTCCGGCATCTGCATTTCTTCTTCATCTATTGGTATGATCTCACTTCTGATAAATGGAAAATCCTGTTCAAATTTTACAAGTGTGGCGCGTCCTGTTCCCTCTACAAGTACTCTGAGAAGATTCTGCGGAAGTTTCACAACCTGTTTAATATAAGCAATGGTGCCTACACCATATACACCTGACTGATCCGGTGTCTCCACCTCCGGATCGAGCTGTGTGACCAGAAAGATTTTCTGATCATGAAGCATGGCAGCTTCAATTGCTTTAACAGAGCGTTCCCTGCTTACATCAAAATGAACGATCATCCCCGGGAGTATGGTTGTCCCTCTGAGCGCGATTGCAGGCAGCGTCATATTCTGATTTGTCATTAATTATTCAGTCCCTTTCATCAGGCTGTTTCCGGTTTTTCCTTCTTGTGCGCCCGGGACGTTCTTCTGCTTCCGGACGTCTTCGCCTGTGCCGGAGCATCTCCACGAACGATTTCCGGCTCACCGGTGCCTTCTACTACATCTTTTGTAATTGTACACTTGCGGATCGTATCATCTGACGGTATCTTGTACATCAGATCCAGCAATGATCCTTCCATGATCGCACGAAGTCCTCTGGCTCCGGTCTTACGTTCCAGAGATTTTCTGGCAACCAGTTCAAGTGCCTCATCTTCAAAATTCAGTTCAACACCATCCAGCTCAAATAATTTATGATACTGTTTGGTAAGTGAGTTCTTTGGCTCTTTCAGAATACTGATCAGTGCATTCTCATCCAGTGCATCCAGAGTTACAACTACAGGCACACGTCCGATAAACTCAGGGATAAGACCAAATTTAATAAAGTCTTCCGGCATTACATCTTTCAGAACTTCACCCACATTTCTCTCTTCTTTAATGGAAACTTCTGCACCAAAACCAATAGACTTTGTGTCCTGTCTGGACTCAATGATCTTCTCAATTCCGTCAAAAGCACCACCACAGATGAACAGAATATTGGTTGTATCGATCTGAATAAACTCCTGATGTGGATGCTTACGTCCACCCTGAGGTGGAACACTTGCAACCGTTCCCTCAATGATCTTCAGCAGTGCCTGCTGTACACCTTCTCCTGAAACATCACGGGTAATGGATGCATTCTCAGATTTTCTTGTGATCTTATCAATCTCATCGATATAGATGATTCCATACTGAGCACGTTCAATATCATAATCTGCTGCCTGGATAATTTTGAGCAGGATATTCTCAACATCCTCACCTACATATCCGGCTTCTGTCAGTGTGGTTGCATCTGCAATAGCAAACGGTACATTCAGAAGTCTGGCAAGTGTCTGAGCAAGCAGAGTCTTACCTGATCCTGTTGGTCCCAACATCAGAATATTACTTTTCTGAAGCTCTACATCTGAATTTCTGGATGCAAGAATTCTCTTATAATGATTATAAACAGCAACAGAAAGAGCTTTCTTTGCAGCATCCTGGCCAATTACATAATCGTCAAGAACTGCATGGATTTCTTCCGGTTTTAACAGATTAATATCAGAATTTAAAACCTCATCATCATACGGATTTAATTCTTCCTCCATGATTTCTGAACAGATGCCGATACACTCATCACATATAAATACCTTACCATCCGGACCTGCGATCAGTTTTCTTACCTGGTCTTCTGTCTTCTGGCAAAAGGAGCATCTTACTTTTCCTTCTCTCATCTTTTCTGCCATGAATTTACGTCTATCCTTTCTATATAAATCTATATAAAAATAGTAAGACTCCTGTGACGATTCACAGGAGCCTTATCTTTCGCATTATTTATGCATGACTACACCGTCAATCAGTCCATATGCCTTTGCTTCTTCAGCAGTCATATAG
>CAKSAW010000153.1 GCA_934437695.1 uncultured Blautia sp.
TTGACCTGCGTGAACAGGACGCAGTTGTACAGATATTTTTTGTCCGTGACGGCAAGCTCATCGGCAGGGAGCATTTTTATCTGCGCGTTGCACGGGGGGATACGAAAGAGCAGGTATTGTCAAGCTTTATGAAGCAGTTTTATGCCGGGACACCGTTTATTCCCCGTGAGATCATGTTGCAGAAAGAAATCGAGGATGCGCAGATCATAGAGGAGTGGCTTACCGCCAGGAGAAAGCAACGTGTCTATATCCGTGTACCGAAGAAAGGTACTAAGGAAAAACTGGTAGAACTGGCAGAAGAGAATGCAAAGATGGTTCTGGATAAGGACAGAGAGCGGATCAAACGTGAAGAAGGCAGAACCATTGGTGCTGTCCATGAAGTGGAAGACTGGCTTGGCCTGTCAGGTATCAGGAGAATGGAAGCCTATGATATTTCCAATATCAGCGGTTTCGAATCCGTAGGTTCCATGGTTGTTTACGAGAAAGGTAAGCCCAAGCGCAGTGATTACCGTAAATTTAAGATTAAATGGGTACAGGGACCAAATGATTATGCAAGTATGGAAGAGGTGCTTACCAGACGGTTCACTCATGAGGGAAAAGATGAGTTTGACAGTTTTTCTGTGATGCCGGATCTGATCCTGATGGATGGTGGAAGAGGACAGGTGAATATTGCGCTGAAAGTATTGGGAAATCTGGGACTTGATATTCCGGTCTGCGGTATGGTCAAAGATGACCACCACAGAACACGAGGACTGTATTACAATAATCTGGAAATTCCTGTTGATACCAGCAGTGAAGGCTTCCGCCTGATCACCAGGATACAGGATGAGGCGCACCGTTTTGCCATTGAATTTCACCGGTCACTGCGAAGCAAAGAGCAAGTTCATTCTCTGTTGGATGATATTCCGGGAATCGGTGATGTCAGAAGAAAAGCGCTGATGAGAAAATTTAAATCTATTGAAAATATCAGGGATGCCTCCCTGGAAGAACTGGCTCAAACAGAAAGTATGAATGCAGGAAGTGCACAGAAAGTATATGAATTCTTTCATGTATCAGCGAAAAATAAATAAGTTACCCAACTACTATCTGTTATTTGCGATTGAAGTTGTGCACAATGATGTGATATAATGAAAAAGACATAAAATTTTAGTAACTGTTCAGCAGTTCGCTGCTTTGTGGAGATACTGAACGGTTACAGATTTTGAACTGAAAAGGAGAAACAAATGAAGGGTGTACAGTTGACAAAATTAGCTCAGGAACTGGGGCTTCACAACCTGACTCCTGAGATCGATCTGTCTGAGACAGTGATCAAGACGGCTGAAATAAACAGACCTGCGCTGCAGCTGACAGGATATCTGGAGCATTTTGCAAATGAGAGAGTACAGATCATTGGATATGTAGAGTATACTTATCTGATGCAGCTCAGTGATGAAGAACGGAAATTTAAATATGAGAGATTTATTTCCAGTAAGATTCCATGTGTGATTTTCAGTACAATGACAAGACCTTCACAGGATATGATTGATCTGGCTGTTAAATATAAGGTTCCGACTTTTGTGACAGAACGTACAACTTCCAGTTTTATGGCTGAGATTATCCGCTGGTTAGGCGTACAGCTTGCACCATGTATTTCCATTCATGGCGTGCTTGTGGATGTATATGGTGAAGGTGTTCTGATCACAGGTGAGAGTGGAATTGGTAAGAGCGAGGCAGCTTTGGAACTGATCAAGCGTGGACATCGTCTTGTCAGTGATGATGTTGTAGAACTTCGTAAAGTCAGTGATGTAACCCTGGTAGGTTCTGCACCGGATATTACCCGGCATTTTATTGAACTTCGTGGTATTGGTATCATTGATGTTAAGACTCTGTTCGGTGTTGAGAGTGTTAAGGATACCCAGTCTGTAGATCTTGTCATTAAGCTGGAAGAGTGGGACAGAGACAAAGAATATGATCGTCTGGGACTGCATGAGGAATATACGGAATATCTTGGAAACAAGATTGTATGTCATTCGTTGCCAATCCGTCCGGGACGTAATCTGGCTATTATTGTTGAATCTGCAGCAGTTAACCACAGACAGAAGAAGATGGGTTATAATGCAGCAGAAGAGCTGTACAAACGTGTTCAGGCAAACCTTGCGAAGAAACGCGAGGAAAGATAAATATAATATTTGGGAGGATATCATGGGAAAGTATTGTTTTGGAATTGATGTTGGCGGTACATCTGTAAAATGTGGACTCTTTCAGACAGATGGAGTTCTGGTTGAGAAATGGGAGATCCCTACACGCAAAGAGAATAACGGAGAGGCAATCCTGCCGGATATTGCAAAGACGATCCTGGATAAGATTGCTGAGCGTAAGCTGGACAAAGAAGAAGTTGATGGTGTGGGTATCGGTGTTCC
>CAKSAW010000154.1 GCA_934437695.1 uncultured Blautia sp.
AATAGAATAGAAAGACTATCCATTTTCGGATGAATTTGTTATAATGGCAGTAGCGCAAAAAAGCGTTACTGCTTTTTTAGATTACAAAAAGAAGGTGTTGCACATGAAGAAATATGATTATCTGATAGTAGGAGCAGGCCTTTTTGGTGCGGTATTTGCACATGAGGCTACGAGACGGGGAAAAACCTGCCTTGTGATCGACAAGAGAGAGCATATAGGCGGTAATATTTACACAGAAGAAGTAGAGGGAATCCAGGTACACAGATATGGTGCACATATTTTCCATACTTCCAGAAAGCAGGTATGGGATTACGTTAATCAGTTTGCAGAATTTAATCATTTCGTAAATTCACCCATTGCAGTCTATAAAGATGAACTGTATAATCTGCCGTTTAACATGAATACATTCCATCAGCTCTGGGGAGTCCGTACTCCGGCAGAGGCAAAGGCAAAGATCCAGGAACAGATCGCAAGGATGCATATCACTCATCCGAAGAATCTGGAAGAGCAGGCGCTTGCTCTGGTAGGACAGGATGTATATGAGAAACTGGTAGAGGGGTATACAAGAAAACAATGGGGCAGAGAGTGTAAAGATCTGCCGGCATTTATCATAAAAAGACTTCCTTTGCGTTATACTTATGATAATAACTATTTTAAGGATCCTTACCAGGGAATTCCGAAAGGTGGTTATACCCGTATCATAAAGAAACTCCTGGAGGGTGTGCAGGTATGCCTGAATACAGATTTCTTTGCAAACAGAGAAGAGCTGACTGCACAGGCAGACAAAGTGCTCTTTACAGGTATGATTGATGAATTCTATGATTACTGCTACGGAGAACTGGAATACAGATCCCTGAAATTTGAAACAGAAGTTCTGGATATGGGGAATTATCAGGGAAATGCAGTTGTTAATTACACAGATTATGAGGTTCCGTATACAAGGATCATTGAGCATAAGCATTTTGAATTTGGCACACAGCCAAAGACTGTGATCACCAGGGAGTATCCGGCAGCATGGGAGAAGGGAAGAGAACCGTATTATCCGGTAAATGACCCGAAGAACAGTGAGTTGTTTGATAAATACGAACGCCGTGCGCTGGAGGAGAAGAATGTGATCTTTGGCGGACGGCTTGGAATGTACCGCTATATGGATATGGATCAGGTGATAGAGGAAGCCTTGTCTCTTGCAGAAACAGAGCTTACTTATGAGGAACTGTGATAAAAACAGATGAAAGTAACCGGAAAGGACAAATATATGACAGATACACCAATGATCGCTCTTTATTACGGAGAGCATGACCCGATGAAAAGAAAAATGTTTCTTGATCAGTCAATTGCAGCTGGGGAGGATGAGGAGGCAAATGCAGTCCGCAAAGAACTCTGGGAGCTGCGCTATGGCGGACCGTCAGAGTTAGGCCCTGATACTCGTGCTGACGGATATCTTGGTCTGTGGATGGCAATGGAATACAGCAAAGACACAGCAGGTAAAATGTTTGGTTTAAAGAGAGCACGCAGGGAGATAGAGAAGAATCTTACAAGACTGAAATTCAGAGAACTGCAGGAAAAAAGTGAACTTCACAGAGAACTGCTCTACAGAGAATGCTGCCATATGGTAAAGACATACATGGAGCTTTGTGCGAAAGACAAAACTTATAACACTACATTATGCGGAATTGTTCCTATCAGTGAGAAGAGTGCGAAGAACAAGCTTCAGCACGATATTTATACCACTGCAATTGCATTTCCTGAGGAAATCGGTATGCAGGAAGAACTGGAGATTGTTACAAGAGCAGCAAGAGAGGCTTATGAGGCTCATTTTCCGGGAGAGGGTGGATTATAAAAATACCCAATAAAAAATTACTGGAGGCATACATGAACAAAGAGAGTTTGACAGCTTATGAAGTTGTGACAGAAGAAAATCTGACAGATATCCATTCCAAGGGATGGCTTCTGCGTCATAAGAAAACCGGCGCAAGAGTTATGCTGATCGAGAATGATGATGAGAATAAAGTATTTAATATTGCATTCCGTACACCGCCTAAGGACAGTACAGGTGTGGCACACATCCTGGAGCACAGTGTGCTCTGCGGATCCAGGGAGTTTCCGCTAAAGGATCCTTTTGTGGAACTGGTTAAGGGTTCTCTGAACACTTTCCTGAATGCCATGACTTATCCGGATAAAACCTGCTATCCTGTGGCAAGCTGTAATGATCAGGATTTTCAGAATCTGATGCATGTTTATCTGGATGCGGTATTCTATCCGAATATTTATAAGAGAGAAGAGATTTTCCGTCAGGA
>CAKSAW010000155.1 GCA_934437695.1 uncultured Blautia sp.
AATGAGTATCAGCTGATCCAGGAGGGTGATAAGATCGCTGTCTGTATTTCAGGTGGTAAAGATTCTATGTTGATGGCAAAATTGCTCCAGGAGCTGAAGCGTCACGGGAAGATTCATTTTGAACTGGTATTTTTGGTAATGAATCCGGGCTATAATGCAGATAACTGGAAAATTATCCAGGATAATGCAGAACTTCTGGGGATTCCTCTTACAGTTTTTGAAAGTGATATTTTTGACACAGTGGCAGAAATTGAGAATAATCCCTGTTATCTCTGTGCGAGAATGAGACGTGGTTATCTTTATTCTCATGCGAAAGAGCTGGGATGTAATAAGATTGCGCTGGGACATCATTTTGATGATGTGATTGAGACAATCCTGATGGGGATGCTGTACAGCGGTAAGGTGGAAACTATGATGCCGAAGCTGCACAGTCAGAACTTTGAAGGGATGGAGCTGATTCGTCCTATGTATCTGATCAAGGAATCTGCAATCAAGGCATGGAGAGATACCAATGGACTGCATTTCATTCAGTGTGCATGTCGTTTTACTGAGAACTGTGTAAGTTGTGGGGGCGGACGCGGTTCTAAGCGTGATGAGATGAAAGAATTGGTTGCGCAGTTTCGAAATACAAGCAGTGTGATCGAGACGAATATCTTCAACAGTGTGCGGGATATTAATCTTCGTACTGTTATGGGATATCATAAAGACGGGGAATATTATAATTTCCTGGATGATTATGACCAGCGTGGGAATAAGGGTGCTGGAAATAAGGATGAGAAATAGAAAAAGAACAAAGTTCTGATAGTGGTTTATATGGGGAAAGGAGAAACGCATGACATTACAGGAGATTCTTGAAAGTGTAAAAAGCGGTTCTGTATCTGTGGAGGAGGCAGAGCAGATACTTAAGAAAGAAAGCTTTGAGGAAATGGGATATGCAAAGCTGGATACCAGCCGTAAAGCGAGAACCGGTTTTGCAGAGGTAATCTACTGCAGCGGCAAGGCAGATGAACATCTTCTGAATATTTTTGAAAGATTATACAGGGAAGAAGGGGAGGTATTCGGTACCAGGGCATCTGAGCATCAGTATGAACTGATAAAGGAGAAATTTCCACAGGTGGAATACGACCCGATTTCCAGAATCCTGAAGATTGAGAAGAAAGATAAGAAGCGTATTGGAAAGATTGCGGTGTGTTCAGCAGGAACAGCAGATATTCCGGTTGCAGAGGAAGCTGCACAGACAGCGGAATATTTTGGTACAAATGTTGAACGTATTTATGATGTGGGAGTCAGCGGAATGCATCGCCTGTTTTCCAGACTGGAGACTATTCAGAGTGCAAACTGTGTAGTTGCAGTTGCTGGAATGGAGGGAGCTCTTGCCAGTGTAATGGGCGGTCTTGTGAGCAGACCAGTAATCGCAGTGCCAACTTCTGTTGGTTATGGTGCAAGTATGAATGGACTTTCGGCACTTCTTACTATGATAAATTCATGTGCAAACGGAATTGCAGTGGTAAATATTGATAACGGCTATGGCGCTGGTTATCTGGCCACTCAGATTAACCGTCTGGCAGTGGGAGATAATCCTGAAATGTAAATTAAAAGATGCATATCATATCATGAGCGATATGGTATGCATCTTTTTTGCGGAACTATGAGAAAGCGGTCAGGATCCCAGTTTCCGGTCAAGAGCTCTTCAAGATAGGAAAGAGTTCCGGGAAGGATATTGAGATCAAGGGAGAAGATTCTGGCAATCTCTGCTGCTGTTCTACTTGTCTTTACAAGATCGTAGCAACCGGTATCAAGAAGAGTAATCCTTTTATAGTGTGCAAACATAATCTTGATGAATCTTGAAATGGTTCTGGAACATTTATATTTGATGGCAGTATCCTGCTTTTTTGTAATTCTGCTTGGCGTCCCAATAGGAATCTTTACTTATTATCATCCAAAGGTGGGAAAGGTGATCCTGACAGCAGTGGATCTGATGCAGACAGTTCCGGTTCTTGCAGTTATGGGACTTCTGATGACAGTGTTTGGCGCGAATGCATTGACTGTGATCATTGCCATGGTGCTCTATCTCCTTCTCCCTATTGTCCGGAACACGGATACAGGATAGTGGTTTATTAAGTAAATGAGGATGAATAAGAAAATCGCTGCATTCCGGTGAAAATAGGGAGTGTGGTGATTTTTTTGTAAGGGACGCGTAGAAGATGGAAATCCTAAAATCTGGCACAGGCGGGGAATATTGACTATCATAAAGTTTCCAAGTATAATGATTTCTATTATAG
>CAKSAW010000156.1 GCA_934437695.1 uncultured Blautia sp.
AAATCATCCACTTCTTATTGCTTTTCGCAATTGAAACAGTCAGATTATTATATCATACCTTTCTCCCAATAACATCCCTTTTCTCACTTTAGCGTATGTTTGAAAAATGCTTTCCGCAAGATGTGCGTCACATTTCCTGACGATATTGTTTAAAAAATAACAATTTTTTACTCTCTCAAAAAAATTTAGATAGTATTTTACACTAAAAGGGTGTATGATAACTAACAGATATTACTATTTTGTATATAGTAGTATCTGTATTTTTTGTAAAATTTTGACAATTAAGGAGGTTGAAGATGGAGCAGATTCTTAACAAACTATCTGAAATCGAGCTTACAGCCCAACGCATCATGGAAGATTGCGACCGCCAGAAACAGACGCTTTCTGAAGAAGCGGAAAAGAAATGTAAGGATTATGATGATCTGCTGGAGTCCCGGACAACTGAACAGATACAGAAGATCCGACAACAGCTTGAAGAAGAAAAAGACTCACGTCTGGCACAGTTACGGGCAGATACAGATGCAACTTTTTCATCTCTGGATGCCCGCTATGAGCAACAACATGTCCAGCTTTCCAGGGAACTCTTTGAGAAAATTTTAGCAATGTAACAGAATCCCTGTCAGGAAAGGAAGTGAGCAAATAATGGGAGGCGTACTCTCCTACAGCGGACTTTCCACGAAAATCCGCGCAATGCAGAGCAGGCTTACTACCATGGATCAGTTTGATGAAATCCTTCAGCTTTCCAATGTTCCACAGGTAGCCGCCTATCTGAAACGAATGCCGGAATACTCTTCCAGATGGGATGCACTGGATGAAAATACACTGCACAGAGGTCAGATTGAGAAGCTTCTGAAGAAATCTATTTTCCAGAATTTTTCCAGAATCTACCATTTTGCAAACCCTGAACAGCGCAAATTTCTTGATCTGTATTCCAAGAGATATGAGATCCGTGTACTGAAAGAAGTTATGACAAATATCTTTGATCACCGTGATACGGACCCTGTAGATGTATCTCCGTACAGAGACTTCTTCCGGCTGCACTCCAACATTGATGTAGACAGGATCACAACCTGTTCTACTATGGAAGAACTAATCTCCTGCCTTAAGGGAAACGAATTTTATATCCCGCTTTCCAAAATCCAGGAACATGAATCAGTACTTCTTTTTGACTATGGCATGGCACTGGATCTGTACTATTTTACACAGATCTGGAATGTACGCAAGAAGCTGTTTAAGGGCACTGATCTGGAAGAGATCACACGTACCTACGGTGAGAAATTTGACATGCTGAACCTGCAGTTCATACAGCGTTCCAAACAATATTTCAACATGGATCCTGCCAGTATTTATGCACTGCTGATCCCTGTGAATTATAAACTGAAGAAAGAAGAGGTCATCGCTCTGGTGGAAGCACCTACACATGAAGATGCCCGAAGAATCTTCCATAAAACATGGTATGGACGAAAATATGATCAGCTTACAACAGCTAATCTGGAAGAGTTTTACAACTATATCCACCGCACGATCCTTGAGAAAGAAGCACACAGAAATCCTTATTCTGTGGCAATGATCTATTCTTATCTGTACAACAAGGAACACGAAGTAAACCGTCTGACCATCGCGATCGAATGTGTCCGCTACGGTGTATCCCATGATGAGGCCATGCGCTATATATGCAATAATTAATGTATAAAAAACAAATAACCAGGGGGTGAATTTATGATTGAGAAAATGAAGTTCCTGAGCATTACCGGACCCAAAACCGATATTGACAGGGTGGTAAATACCTACCTCTCCAAATATGAGATTCATCTGGAAAATGCCCTTTCCGAGCTGACAGCAGTAGAGAGTCTTTCTCCTTTTATGGAAATCAATCCATATAAAGAAGCTCTCACTGCTGCCAACAGCTTTTATGATGAACTGACAGACCCTGAGAAGGTTTCTGTCAAACCTCAGAGCACAGAGCAGGCATTAACCACTATCCGCCGGATCCAGTCTGATTATCAGGAATTAAGCAATACCCGGGCTGACCTTGAAAGTCAGCTTACCACACTGGATGAATCCCTCAGAGTGATCCGTCCATTCAGAAACCTCAATTACAACCTTTCCTCAATCCTCAAATTCCAGTTTATCCATTTCCGTTTTGGAAGGATTGAGAAGGAGTATTACCAGAAATTTGAGAAGTATATTTACGAAAATCTGGACACTATCTTTATTAAATGTGATGAAGATGACCAGTATATCTGGGGTGTATATTTCGTACC
>CAKSAW010000157.1 GCA_934437695.1 uncultured Blautia sp.
GTTGTCTGGAGATTTTTCAAATGTTATACTGTAATATGGGTGCAGGCAGTGAGCAGAAGAAATTCTGCAAGCTTTGGTATCTGATAATTGTACAATAGGAATCTTAGGGAGAAGAAGACTATGAAAAAATTTATAGTAATGGGACTGGCAGTATCTATGATAGTTCCTTCCAGCATATCACAGACATTGTGGGCATCGGAATTATTCTTTCTGAACAGGGATTTTCTTCTGCTTATGGAGGACAGGCGAATCAGGCAGCTGCAATAGCACTGGCATATTACAAGGCAGCCTGTGATCCAATGATCGATGCTTTTATGATAAGAAGCTATAAAGATGAGGCACATGAGGTAGCTCAGGGGTTGGCAATGGGATTAAAGGATGCTAATGGGAAAAAGAAGACAGCATATAATGTTTTCACTAACATGGACAGTTCCAATTCGCTGAAATATACAAAAAAAGTACTAAACAGTCAGGTAGGAAACTGGAAGGCTCAGGTGCCGGGATATACTGCGGGCAGAGTTTCTTCTATGTATCGAAGCTGACATGATTGGATCAACCGATGAGAAAAGAAGTTCTCTGATATTAATATGGGAGATATGTAAATTAGTCACAGATTAAACACAATTTTCCCACACAAAGAACACAAATGATTTTTATACTTAGAACCATCAAAAGGAAACAGAGATAAGTTCAGGGAGGGACTTTATTATGATGAATAAAGATAACAAAAATGATAAAATCAGAAAAATTGCAAAAAAAGGTCTTACACTTAGTTTATGTGCAGTACTTGCAGGAGGACTTGCAGCAGGAAGCTTTGAGGGAGTAAATAAACTTACAGGATGGAGTGGAGCTGCAACAGTAGAAGCTGCTTCAAATAAAGATGAAACAACTCTGACATATGCCAAATCTGAAAAGAAAGCAGATGCTGATGACAGCAAAGATACAGAAAGTAAAGTAAAAGGAAGTCTGGATGTATCTGATATTGCATCAGAAGTACTTCCATCTATCGTATCTATTACAACAAAGTCAGTTCAGGAGGTTCAGAACTATTTTGGAATGTATGGAATGTATGGATATGCACCACAGCAGGAACAGGAAGTAGAAGGAAGCGGATCAGGTATTATTGTTGGTAAGAATGATGATGAGCTTCTGATTGCTACAAATTACCATGTAGTGGAAGGTGCGGATACATTATCTGTAGCATTTGCAGATGGAAATGCCGTAGAGGCATCAGTAAAGGGATTTGATGAAGAGAGAGATCTTGCAGTTGTGTCAGTATCTCTGGATGATGTTGAGGATGATACAATGGATGCTATTTCAGTTGCAAAGATCGGAAGCTCTGATGATCTGAAGGTTGGTGAGCAGGTAGTTGCAATTGGTAATGCTCTTGGATATGGCCAGTCAGTTACAACAGGTATCGTAAGTGCTAAGAACCGTAGAATGGACTCTGATAATAATACAGTAACAGATGGAAGTGACGACAGCAGTGACGGTGTAAACCTGATCCAGACAGATGCAGCTATCAACCCTGGTAACAGTGGTGGTGCACTTCTGAATATGGAAGGAGAGGTTGTAGGTATTAACTCTGCAAAACTTGCATCTACAGAAGTAGAAGGTATGGGTTATGCGATCGCAATTTCTGATGTAACAGACATTCTTCAGAATCTGATGAATGAGACATCAAGAGATAAGCTTGAAGATTCTGAACATGGTGTACTTGGAATCACAGGTTCCTCTGTAAGCTCTGAGGCAGTTCAGATGTATGGAATTCCTGCAGGTGTTTTTGTAAATAAAGTAACAGACGGTGGAGCTGCTGATAAGGCAGGTCTGAAGGCAAACACAGTTATCACTGAGTTTAATGGAAAAACAGTTTCAAGTATTAATCAGCTGATTGAATATCTTTCCTACTATGAACCAGGTGAAGAAGTAGAGCTGACTGTGCAGGTTCCGGATGGAGCAAGCTATAAAGAGGACACTGTTAAAGTAACTCTGGATGAAAACACAGATGCTGATGACAGCAAGGATAAGGACAGCAAGAAGGATAAAAAAGATTCTCAGAAAGATGAGGATGAAGGTTTAGATGAAGGATCAGACAACGAAGAGGATCAGGAATCTGATGATGAGAGCGAAAATCCATTTATCCAGTACTTTGAGAATCAGGCATTTTTCAGATAAATATATTTAAATCAGCACTTTCATATGTGAAAAATAATTGCATATGAAAGTGTTTTTTGATTTTACAGCTTT
>CAKSAW010000158.1 GCA_934437695.1 uncultured Blautia sp.
AGTCCGATAATGATAGACGGAACATGCAGTCTCTTTGCCACACTTGAGCTTCCTTCTACAAAAAAGTCTGCACCTTTAATAAGCAACACAAAACCTATTACAAGAAATACAAGCACAAGAGCAAATGGGGCGTTGTTAATAAATTTTTCCATATTGTCCTCCCTTTTCAATCTCCACGACAGTACTGTCAGCCGAATTATCCACTATTACAAGTATACCCCGCAGATAAGAAACAATTCTATCCAAAGGGCTTTATTATGTTATAGGGACATTACAGATTAATTTCCTGTAAACTAATAAAGACTCATGTATATCAATCAACAGCCATAACATACATAAGCTGTTAATCGATATACATGAGTCTCATTATTTAAGATTTGCCAGATTATACTCTCTAATTATAATCAGAATGTTGACAAATCACACTTTCGCGCTAACTACTCCCTCATGGAATATTAAGTTACTTGACAAAGTCTATCAAATGTATTCTTTCTTGTCAACAAAGTTTGATATTTTTTATGCAAAAATGCAAAACTTCTATATCATCCACGATCATCCACGGTAAATGCGAACGATTCCTCCGCCTTCTGCATATCTTAACAGCAGAAGGCTTTTAAAGGAGTATCTACATGAAAAATAAGAAATGGATTGCACTGGCAGCTGCAGTTATACTTGCTGTGACTGCTCTGCCTGTAACAGCATTTGCAAGGAAAAATAACAGTTCTGACGATAAGATGCTTACCAAAATCACTTTAAATGAAGTAGCTCATTCTATTTTCTATGCTCCCCAGTATGTGGCAATTGAGGAAGGATATTTTAAGGATGAAGGACTTGATATGACACTGATAACCGGATTTGGAGCAGATAAAACTATGACCGCAGTCATATCCGGTGAGGCAGATATCGGATTTATGGGAGCAGAAGCATCCATCTATGCCTATCAGGAAGGAGCTACTGATCCTGTTGTGAATTTTGCACAGCTTACCCAGCGGGCCGGAAATTTCCTTGTCGCAAGAGAAGAAATGCCTGATTTTAAATGGGAAGATCTGAAGGGCAGGAAAGTTTTGGGTGGACGCAAAGCCGGTATGCCTGAAATGGTATTTGAATACATCCTGAAAAAGAACGGTCTTGACCCGCAGAAGGATCTGTCTATTAATCAGAGTATTGACTTCGGTTCCACTGCTGCTGCCTTTACCGGAGATGATTCAGCCGATTTCACCGTAGAATTTGAACCATCTGCCACTGCACTGGAAAAAGCCGGAGCTGGATATGTAGTGGCCTCTCTTGGTGTTGATTCAGGGTATGTGCCTTATACTTCTTACAGTGCGAAAACCAGTTTTCTGAATGAGAATCCGACAGTGGTCCAGAGTTTCACTGACGCACTTCAAAAGGGAATGGAATATGTGCAGAGCCATTCACCAGCGGAGATTGCACAGGTAATCGCACCACAGTTCCCGGAGACAGATCTGGAAACCCTTACAATCATTGTAACTCGCTACTATGAACAGGATACCTGGAAGGAGAATCTGGTATTTGAAAAGGACAGCTTTGAACTGTTACAGGATATTCTGGAAAGCGCCGGAGAATTGACTAAACGAGTTGATTACAGCCAGCTTGTCACAACAGAATTTGCGAATTCTGCTGTAAAATAAAATTGTTAAAAAGAGATATCCCCATGATATTTCATGCAGTGATATCTCTTTTTTTCTTACTCCTCCCGGGCTTGTGACAAACGAATTCAGGCAAAATCACTGCAGGCAATGTTTGTAAATGAGAGAAGATCACCAAAAGCAACTGCTTTTTCGTCAGATTGACAAGAAACTGTTTAAAAATTTGTGTGTTTCTGCTCTAACCTTTCTGTGGTATTTTCGCTATACTGTCTACAGATGAAAGAAACGAACAATCAATCAGTAAAACAATATAAATCAATTTTGGAGGATTAATCATGGCAAGCTTATCATTACAGCACATTAACAAAACTTACCCAAATGGTTTCCAGGCAGTTAAAGATTTCAATCTGGAAATCGAAGATAAAGAATTCATCATTTTCGTAGGACCTTCAGGATGTGGTAAATCTACTACACTTCGTATGGTTGCCGGTCTGGAAGAAATTTCCGGCGGTACATTAAAAATCGGTGACAAAGTTATGAACGATGTAGAGCCTAAAGACCGTGATATCGCAATGGTATTCCAGAACTACGCTCTGTATCC
>CAKSAW010000159.1 GCA_934437695.1 uncultured Blautia sp.
AGTTTCAGGATCCGGGAAAATTTATAATGAAAAAATAACAAACAAATGTTCTGAAAACTCTTCCATTTTTGAAATGAGTATGTTATTATATATCAAAAGAAAACGAATATATGTTCGGAAAATATGTTCGAATATAATCGACCAGAGGATAAGGGCAATTTTATCTGTCTGACATGAAGGAGGAGTAAAATGATGAACGCAGTAAATACCACACAGAGAATGAGAAGAAAGGAAAGACATAAATTTTCAAGGACAATGGCAGTGATCCTGGGGCTGATTGTCACTTTGGAAGTGATGGTCGCCGGTGGTATGATATTTAATATTGATTTTCATTCTGCTGACATGGTTGCAGTAGTTATGGGATTTATGGTGTTATACGCGGGAATTGTAGCAATTCTGACAGACAATTGATTACTGTACGGAAAATGTTACTGAGAACGGAGTGAACAGTAATCGGAAAATTATGTGATAAGATATTTCCGGCAGAACATTAGACAAAAAGCATACCAGATGATATGATTAGCAGTAGATAATCGGAGAAGAGATAACGTGAAAATAATGGGACAGAACGTAAGAAAGGGAAAATATGACTGTAAAATCAAGTCTTTTGGAAATGATGGAGAAGAATAAAGGAGAGATACTTTCAGGTGAGAGTATTGCCGGTGAACTTGGCTGTACAAGAGCTGCTGTGTGGAAGGCAGTGAAATCACTCCGGGAAGAAGGATATCATATAGAAGCAGGACCTAATAAGGGCTATATGCTTGCGAAGGACACGAATCGGCTGTCCCAGGAGGGCATCCGTCTGTTTCTGGACGATCCGGAGGTTAAGATAGACATTTGTGATGAACTGGAATCTACAAACCAGACTGCTAAGAAAGAAGCGATGATTGGGAATGCAGGACATGGAGCATTTGTAATTGCCAGAAGCCAGACAGCAGGCAGGGGACGGAGAGGACGGGAATTCTATTCTCCGGCAGATGCAGGGCTTTATATGAGTGTGATCCTGAAACCGCAGGGAACCATACATGACAGCCTGCTGATCACAACGGCGGCGGCAGTGGCTGTTTACAGAGCGGTGAAACAGATTTGTGGAATCCAGCTTGATATTAAATGGGTTAATGATCTGTTTTACCATGGCAGGAAGGTCTGTGGAATTCTCACGGAGGCTGTCACAGATTTTGAGAGCGGGAATATTGAGTTTGTGGTAGTTGGTATTGGGCTGAATCTGTATCAGGAGCATGAGAAACTTCCGGAAAATCTGAAAAGCATAGCAGGAGCTCTTTATGAAACAAAGGAAGATGCAGAACAGACAGACCGCAATAAACTGGTGGCTATGATTATAAATGAGCTGCGTAAAGAGACAGATGATCTGAAATTATCTCCGGATTATGTGGAACATAATATGATTCCCGGACATCAGATCACAATCACAGACGGGAACTCTTCCAGACAGGCATTTGCATTGGAGATATGCAGGGACGGACGGCTGAAAGTACAGGAAGAGGATGGACAGGAGACGATATTATCTTTTGGAGAAGTTTCGGTATCCATGTGAGAGTAATAAGAATGGGATTGTTACATGAAGGTAGATTCCTTGATGTGACAATCCCATTTTGTGTCATGATTCAGAATTTGTTGTTTGTGATGAAGCCTCCTCCTGAAACACCACGGCAGCAGAATCTTTTTTCAGAGATACCGGGCTTCTGTCGTTTGCGGTATCTGTGACACCGGTATCTGTACAGCAATCAGGATTCACTGTGTCAGTGGTATTTTTCACTGCGTCAGTTGACATATCCGAAACATTTTGCTGGTATGGACGATATGGTGTCCAGTAATGTTCTTCCTCAGTGAAGCTGTCAGGCTTTTCTTCATCCAGTGCATCCTTCTTGCAGGTGAGAATATAAATTCCTGCAAAAATGATAGCAACTGCGATTACGAGTTGTGGCAGATGATATGTGAATCTGCCGATAACATCAGCCAGATATCCGGGTAAGATCATATAGAGGAAATCTACCAGAGTGTTCCACAGAATAGAAGCGCCAAGGAAAATCAGCAGAATAGCAGTTATCTTTCTGTGATGTTTAAGCAGAGAACTGATATCTCCTGCCAGTTCATCCATATGAAGGACATAGGAATCTTCTATGGAGTAAA
>CAKSAW010000160.1 GCA_934437695.1 uncultured Blautia sp.
GCAAAAGACCATAAGCTGAATCGGTTTGTTGCTGTAAAGGTTCTTAAGCCGGAATTTAGAGAGGATACAACTTTTATCCGCAAGTTTAAAAGTGAAGCCCAGGCTGCGGCAGTCCTGACACATCCGAATATAGTGAATGTATTTGATGTAGGGGATGATAACGGAGTCTATTATATTGTTATGGAGCTTATCGAAGGAATTACTCTTAAGGAATATATTTCCAAAAAAGGTAAGCTTTCTGTAAAAGAGGCAACAAGTATTGCAATCCAGGTGTCTATGGGACTGGAGGCAGCACACAGCCATGGAATCGTACATCGGGATGTAAAACCTCAGAATATTATCATTTCCATGGATGGAAAGGTAAAGGTTACAGACTTTGGTATTGCAAGAGCTGCTTCTTCCAATACGATCAGCTCCAATGTAATGGGATCTGTTCATTACAGTTCACCGGAGCAGGTCAGAGGCGGATACAGTGATGAAAAGAGTGATATTTATTCACTGGGCATCACAATGTATGAAATGGTTACAGGCAAGGTTCCTTTTGATGGGGATACAACAGTAGCAATTGCTATCAAGCATCTTCAGGAAGAGATTGTTCCGCCCAGTGTTTATACAATGGAACTTCCTCACAGCTTAGAGCAGATCATCCTGAAATGTACACAGAAGAGTGTGGATCGCCGTTACCAGAACATGGAAGATGTGATCGCAGATCTGAAGCATTCTCTTATTGATCCTCAGGGTGACTTTGTAACCCTGACGTCTGTGGATAATGAAGCGAAAACAGTTGTGATCTCAGACAAAGAGCTTGGTGAGATCAAACATATGCCGAAACAGATCTCAAAGGCTGAACCAGAGGCGCTGGAAGAAGAAATCAATGAAACAGATTATGATGACGAACCGGAAGAGAAAAAACGCAGAAAGAAATCCGGCAAGCCTGAAAAAAAGAAAAAACGTGGTGGCCATGGTCTGACGATCTTAATGCTTTTAATGGGTGTGGTGATCCTGGTGGCTATTATCCTGATCGCAGGTAAAGCATCCGGACTTATCGGAGGCAAAAACGAACCAGACACAAAAACAGAAGCTGCAGACACAACAGAGACTGAAGATGATGGAATGGTGACTGTGCCAGATCTGTTAGGAAAAACAGAGGATGAAGCCAAAAATATCACAAAAGATATGAAACTTGGTATTCAGCCTATGGGTGAGGAAGCCTCCACTCAGGCAAAGGGAACGATTTCTTCCCAGGATATTCCAAAAGGAAGTAAGGTTGAACAGTATACGACTATCAAATATTATATCAGCAAGGGTGCACAGCAGATCACAATTCCTGATGTAGACGGACAGACAGGAGTGGATGCGCAGCAGACTCTGGAGGATATGGGATTAACTGTTAATATCCAGAAGGAATACAGTGAATTAAATGATGACGGTACTCCGATCACTGATCCTGGTTATGCCTTATCAACAACTCCGGCTGCAGGTACATCTGTTTCATCCGGTGATACAGTCACTCTGATCATCAGCAGAGGTGTTGATTACGGTGACAGTGTGGAGGTTCCAAGTGTTGTAGGATTGACAAAGAATGAAGCAATTACCACCTTTGGTAAATTCCTTAATGTAGAAGTGAAAGAAGAAAGAAATGCAGAGGTGGCAGCAGGAGAGGTAATTTCCCAGGAACCGGAAGCAGGAAACTGGGAAGATCCGGATACTGTGAATGTTGTACTTACAGTAAGTACTGGCGATCAGGATCCGACAGCTCAGAGTGCTGAAGGCAGTGCAGCAGCCGACCCGACACAGACAGCAGATAACACATTTGCAGACAGCAGTGCAGCTGCAGCAGCAGGAGAAGTATGGAAATGTACACAGACTCTGAATACTCCTACAGGATATTCAGGAGGTCCGGTACGTCTGGAACTGATCCAGAATGTAAACGGGATCCCGACAGCATCTGTGGTTCTGGAAGATCAGGTAGTGCAGTTCCCTTATGATCTGGATATTACAGGTGCGCCTGGTGTCAGTGAAGGTACTCTGTATCTGTCTGAGCAGATCAGTGGAACTTATCAGGAACTTGGAAATTATTCTATTACATTTGCTAAGGCTGAATGATCCATGCAGGGAAAGATAATAAAAGGAATTGCAGGATTTTA
>CAKSAW010000161.1 GCA_934437695.1 uncultured Blautia sp.
TTCTTTTTCCAGTGATAACATTTCCATAATTTTTCTCCTTTTCGTTAAAAATAAGGTTAAAAAAAGCCTGGGAAACCCTTTATCTCCAGGCTGCCCAGGCGGTCGGCTCATATACACACTGCACTCCCTGTAGGTAATCCTACTTCCGCCAGTCATGCAGGTACTGTTGTGAAAACTCACACGCTGTTATTATAGTACAATACTTCTTTACAGATTTCAAGGCAAATTTTTTTGTTCCATGCTTATTTTTTTCCAGATTGGAGTCAGCAAGACTTTCCGTCTGCTTCAGTAAGTATTTTTTAATCCATAATCAATATCGATCTGTGAAGCAATATCCGCTTTCATCTGAACCCAGGCATCCGGATTCTCTACGTAATATTTCGGACAATTCTTTCCTGTAACATCATAGTGGCGGATCACGTTCTCTGATGTAAGTCCGAACCGTACACATAACCATGCTGTCAGCTTTACCGCTGAATCATAGGTCTCATCATTAAATTTTCCTGTTTCATCCGGATGACAGCACTCAATGGATAGAGTATCCACATTCCTGGAATTGGTCGCATAAGACATCTCAGATGTAGGAATGCACTGCACCACCTCTCCATCCAGACCAATGACAAAATGGCTGCTCACTTTTGTATCATGGGTATTTGCCAGATTCTCAAAATAATTTCTGTTGGCTATTGCTGTTGCCCCCGGATTGGCAGTGTAATGGATTGCTATATACCTTACACCCTCAATAGGAATCTGCGGTCTTGAATACTCATTTGGTGTCAGCAGTTCCACATCTATGTAAGGTGCCCCTTCTTTCTGCCACTGTTCCGGTCCTCCTGAAGAATCTGTTTCTGACTGTTCTGCATCAGTAACCGTTGTCTCTGATCTGTGTAAAACCCCAAAAAAATCCCATCCATTTTCACTAATGTATTTTACTGCGATCCATCCTGACAGAACTACAATGATCAACAGCAGACAGATTATAACCATACGCTGATTTCTCTGTCTCACTCTGCTGTTCTTCCCTCTCTTCTTCCTTCCAGCTGTTTTTTTGCTTCTTCCTGCAGTCTTTGAACCTCTGGACTTTGCTGCAGTTTTCACTGTTTTTTCCCCGGTATTTTTCTTTCTGCTTGTCTGTTTCTGCATTTTACCTTCTCAATAAAATACCCCAACTGGCATACTGAAGGAAAAAGGATCACCTTCTTTCCTCAGACAGCCAGCCGGGGTATTACTGTAATTCTTTATTATTTATCATCTACGCTATAGTTAGGAGCCTCTTTTGTGATATGAATATCATGTGGATGAGATTCCTTAAGAGAAGCTGCTGAGATCTTGATAAATCTGCCAGTTGTCTTAAGCGTTTCAATATTCTCTGCTCCACAGTATCCCATACCTGAACGAAGACCGCCCATGAGCTGGAATACAGTATCCTCAACATGTCCCTTATAGGCAACACGTCCTTCTACTCCTTCAGGAACAAGTTTCTTCGCATTCTCCTGGAAATAGCGGTCTTTACTTCCGTTCTCCATAGCTGCGATAGATCCCATTCCACGGTATACTTTATATTTTCTTCCCTGATACAGTTCAAATGTTCCCGGGCTTTCGTCACATCCTGCGAACATACTTCCCATCATGCAGACATTTGCACCTGCTGCGATTGCCTTTGTAACATCTCCGGAATACTTGATACCACCGTCTGCAATGATCGGGATTCCATATTCTTTTGCTACTTCATAGCAATCCATAACAGCTGTGATCTGCGGAACACCGATACCTGCAACAACACGTGTTGTACAGATAGATCCAGGTCCGATACCAACTTTAACAGCATCTACACCAGCCTCGATCAGAGCCTTTGTTGCAGCACCTGTTGCTACGTTACCTGCTATTACCTGCAGTTCCGGATATGCTGCCTTGATCTCGCGGACAGCTTTGAGGATATTCTCAGAATGTCCATGTGCAGAGTCAATAACGATCACATCTACAGACGCTTTTACAAGTGCATCAACACGTGCAAGTACATTGGCAGTGATTCCTACAGCAGCACCGCAGAGAAGACGTCCCTGCTCATCCTTTGCAGCCAGAGGATATTTGATCTGTTTCTCAATATCTTTAAT
>CAKSAW010000162.1 GCA_934437695.1 uncultured Blautia sp.
ATTGCAAGAAAATAATAAAAAGTATATAATGTTACATACAGGGCCGCCGTTTTGGTACGACGGTCCTTTCTTTATATTTATAAAAATTGTAACTGTAGAAAATTTTAACAGATGCAAGAAATTAAATTGTAAAAAGGAGAAATAATAAATGGGAAATGATTATTTATCAAATGCAATGATTCCTCTGCTGATGACTCTGGTGCTGGGATATTATGCAGCCCGTCTGCTGATCTTTCATGATACAGAGTCCATTACAGGAAAAAATGGAGGCAAATTTAAGGATAAAGAGAAATATGTGTCAGAAGCAGGAAAACTGATCCTTTTTTTGGCTGCAGGTTCTTTTATTATGGCGCTTATCATGTATTTTAATACTTATGCAGCAGTTGCGGAGATCGCAATATGGTTTGTGATCTTTGGCATTCTCTGGAAACGTATGAATGATAAATACGGGGATCCGACTCCGCGTAAGAAAAAATAAAAAACAGAAGTTCAGAGTTTGACTGAAAAATGTTGGCTCAGACAAAACTCTGGAGACAGGATGTATATATGGAGAAGTATTCAGTACTGCTTGTGGATGACGAAGAAGACGTTATCCAGATTATTATGAAAAAGATGGACTGGGAAAGTATGGGGTTTCAGGTTGCAGGCTATGCACATAATGGTGTGGAGGCTCTGGAGATGGCAGAGGAACTGCAGCCGGATGTAGTCATGACGGATATTAAGATGCCGTATATGGATGGACTGACTCTGAGCCGTAAGCTAAAGGAACTTTACCGTACGGTAAAGATCATTATTTTCTCAGGATTTGATGAATTTGAATATGCAAAAGAAGCGATCCAGCTCGAAGTCGAAGAATATATTCTGAAACCTATTGATGCGGGAAATCTGAAAGAGGTGTTTGAACGTATCCGTGAGAAGATAGACAGGGAGATGGATGAGAAGAGAAATGTGGATAAACTGAGAGAGTATTATATGGAAAGTCTTCCTATCCTTCAGGAGAATTTTTATACTTCTCTTATTGACGGCCGAATTCCGGAGGGCGAAGTTGAGAAATATCTTTCTGATTATCAGATTGATCTTACAGGTCCACATTATGTGGTGTCTATCTTACATGTGAGTACCACAGATATTCCACAAAATATGAATCCTTTTCTTCTGGGAGTGTCAGTAAAAAAACTTGCAGAAGAACACATGAAAGGAGAATGGAAGTCCAGGATCCTCATGTATCTGGGAGATATTATGGTGATCACACAGCTTGAATCACAGGACCAGATCACTGCGTTTACAGACTTTATGGATCAGATGTGCCGTCTGGCAAAACATGTATGTGAGGCAACGGTAACTGCAGGAATCGGTTATGTGTGCAATAATCTCCCTGATATCCGTATATCCTGGCAGGGCGCCAGAAGTGCGGTTTCCTATCGTGTGATCTATGGAAATGCCCGTGCCATCAATATTGCAGAGATCGATCCTATGAAGAATGTAGATGAGCGTTGGGAGGAACAGGAAATACAGAAGATTCTTAAAAGGATCCGTATGGGAAGCAGGGAAGATCTGGAAACAGAGATCGGTCACTGTATCCGCAGATTTGTACAGAATGGGACTACCATGCAGAAATATCAGATATTTATTATGGGTCTGCTTACAGAGATCTTTCGTTTCTGTAATAATAATCAGCTGGATAATACTGAATTTTACGGTGAAAAAGGAGAAATCTTTGAACGGTGCATGCAGATGGAATCTCCAGAGGAACTGGAACACTGGCTTCTGAAAATATGTGAAAAACTGCAGGAAACAGTTCAGCAGGAACGGCAGGCCAGTACAAAATCATTTGTATCCAAGGCTATGGAATATGTGCATGAACATTACAGTGACAGAAATATAACTGTAGAATCCGTGTGCCGTGAACTAGGTGTGAGTGCTGCATATTTTTCTACGATTTTTAAGAAAGAAACAGGTAAAACATTTATCAGTTTTCTGACTGATTACAGGATGGAAAAAGCAGTGGAGCTTCTTATGACTACCAGTGATAAAACATATAT
>CAKSAW010000163.1 GCA_934437695.1 uncultured Blautia sp.
GATACAAAAGCAGAGGATACCAAAACAGAAGAGAAAGCTGAAGACAAGGATGAGGCTGAGAAGGAAATCCCGAAATATAATATTCAGTTAACCTTTGAAGACGGAACAACAGCTGAGATCCACACGTTCCCATTTGGTGATACAGAGGAAGCGGAGCTTAAGCTGGAAGGTGAAGTGGCATATCTGGTATTTGACAGTATCAGTCAGAAAAAAGAATACAATACTTTGGAAACAGAGAAGGCATTAGTTCCGAAACCAACTGAGGCAGCTGCACAGAGCTATAATAACAGCAGTGATTATAATAACAGCAATGATTATGATTACAGTAATGATTATGATTATAGCAATGATTATGATTATAGCAATGATTATGACTATGATAATGATTACGATTATGACAATGATTATGATGGAAGTGATGATGGCGGCAGTGATGACGGTGGAGATGGCTGTCTGGATAATGGATTGTTAAATTAATCGATTGATCTGAATTTGACATCTATAAAAAGAATGGTATTAAAAATTAGAAATTAAAGATACGCATAATAAAAACAGGGCGCTGCATTATTTGAGCTAATAACATAGTGCGGTGCCCTTGTTAAGTACAATAGATTCGCATTGTACATATTTAGGGAGAAAGATCATGTCATTAGTTTCAAACTTGTTTTTACTGTTTGTGGCGGTTAGTGTGTTTGTTTATTATATTGTACCGCACAAACTTCAGTGGCTGGTTTTGCTATGTTTCAGCTACATATATTATCTGGCAGGCGGGGTCCGTTATGTGGGCTTTCTGCTTTTTTCTACATTGGTCACCTGGCTTGTTGCGCTTGCAGTTGAGAAAACAGAAGCAGGTGGAAATCATAAGGGAGCCAGAAACTTTCTGGTTCTCGGACTGATATTAAATTTTGGTATGCTTGGTGTTGTGAAGTATACAAATTTTGCAATTGATAATCTTAATGCTTTATTTCATATGAATTTAAGAGGGATGGAAATCCTGCTTCCTCTGGGAATTTCTTTTTATACTTTCCAGTCTTCCGGATATCTTCTGGATGTGTACTGGAAGAGATGTGAGGCAGAGAAAAATCCTGTAAAATATGCATTGTTTGTCTCTTTCTTTCCGCAGATTCTTCAGGGACCTATCGGAAGATACAGTCGTCTGGCGCATCAGCTTTACGAACCACATAACTTTGATGGAAAAAATATTACCAGAGGCTTTGAGCGCATTCTCTGGGGATTTTTTAAGAAGATGATCCTGGCGGACTGGGCAGCAGTGTTTGTTGATGCAATTTTTGACAATCCGGATCAGTATAGTGGACTGGCAATCTTTGGTGTATTATTTTATACGATTCAGCTGTATGCAGATTTTTCCGGTGGTATGGATGTGGTGATCGGTATTGCGTCTATGTTTGGAATTGAGTTGGATGAAAACTTCAAGCGTCCATTCTTTGCAATTTCAATCACTGATTTCTGGCATCGCTGGCATATTACTTTGGGCACCTGGATGAAGGATTATGTATTTTATCCTGTTACATTGTCTAAATGGATGGGTAAATTTGGAAAATGGGGTAAGAAAGTATTTGGCAAAAAGACGGGACGTACACTTCCGATCTGTCTTGCAAATCTGATTGTATTTTTTGTTGTCGGTGTGTGGCATGGGGCTGCATGGAAGTATATTGTATATGGTATGTATAATGGTATTATTATTGCTTTCAGTGGACTTATGGCCGAACATTACAGAAACTGGAAAAAGAAACTTAACATTACGGGCAAAGAAAACTGGTATCATGTATTTATGATCATCCGTACTTTTATTCTTGTAAATATCAGCTGGTTTTTTGACAGAGCGGACACAGTAGGACAGGCTTTTCATATGATGAAGCTTTCTGTCAC
>CAKSAW010000164.1 GCA_934437695.1 uncultured Blautia sp.
GTCAGTGACTCTACTGCCAGCTTATGTCTCGTTTTTCTGTCTACCCCTCTGTAAACCAGCGGTAGTTCCACATTTTCGATTGCGGTCAGATTTGAGATCAGATTAAATCCCTGAAAAATAAATCCAATCTCCCGGTTTCTGACTTCTGAGAGTTCATTGTCTTCCATTGTGGACACATCAGTTCCATTCAGAAAATATTCACCGGATGTAGGCACATCCAGACAGCCCAGCATATTCATAAATGTAGATTTTCCTGAACCTGACTGTCCGATAATAGCAACAAACTCACCCTTATTAATTTCCAGATTAATATGATCCAGCGCCCTCACTTCATTCTCGCCGGGATTATATATCTTACACAAATCTTTTACTCTGATCAGTGCTTCCTCCATCTTTCCCTCCTGCTTCTTAGATATATAAAAGGGCAGGCTTCCGGTTCCCCAAAAGCTCTGCCCTTATCTGCGGAATCTGCAAGTCTCTGTTAATCAGAAACGATACAACCTCCCCAATCTCTTCATTTTTTATGCATCCAGTAAAAACGCCTTATATGCCTTCTTAGCTTCATAGACATCTGCTTTACTTGTGATTTCCCACGGTGCATGCATACTGAGCACTGCAACACCACTGTCAATGACTTCCATTCCATAGAGTGCAGCAATATATGCGATTGTTCCGCCACCGCCTACATCAACTTTACCAAGCTCTGCTGTCTGGAATGCGATCTCATGACTGTCAAAAATATTTCTGACTCTTGCCACATACTCTGCATTTGCATCATTTGATCCTGATTTGCCTCTTGCACCTGTAAATTTATTCAGCACAATACCTCTTCCGAAATAAGCTGCGTTCTTTTTCTCAAATGCATCTCCATATGCAGGATCGTAAGCAGCACTTACATCAGAAGAAAGCATGCTGGAATTCTTCAGTGCTCTTCTTAATTTCAGATCACTGTAACATCCCATAGCATCAAGAAGCTCTGCTGTCGCATTCTCAAAGAAACGTGACTGCATTCCTGTTGCACCTACACTTCCGATTTCTTCCTTGTCTACAAGCAGGCAGCATGCGGTACGCTTCGGTGCTTCCATCTCAAGCATTGCAAGCAGGGAAGTATATGCACAAACCCTGTCATCCTGTCCATAAGCAGCGATCATACTTCTGTCAAGTCCACACTCTCTTGCCTTTCCGGCAGGTACAATCTCCAGCTCTGCTGAAAGGAAATCTTCCTCTTCTATATCATATTTATCTTTGAGGATATTTAATACATTCTGTTTCACTGCTTCCTTCTTCTTATCATCCTCAAGATCCTTCAGTGGTCTGCTTCCGATCAGAATATCAAGGTTCTCACCCTCGATTACTTCTGAAGCTGTTTTCTGAAGCTGTTTTCCTGCAAGATGGATCAGAAGGTCTGTAATGTAAACAATCGGATCATTCTCATCCTCTCCGATATTTACCTGGACTACGCTTCCATCTTTCTTTGCCACTACTCCATGGATTGCAAGAGGAATAGTTACCCACTGATATTTCTTAACACCACCATAATAATGAGTGTCCAGATATGCAAAATCTGTATCCTCATACAGAGGATTCTGCTTGATATCAAGACGAGGGGAATCAATATGTGCTCCCAGAATGTTCATACCTTCTGCAATATCGTCCTGTCCAATATGGAACAGTGCAATGATTTTCTTCATTCCTACTGTATAAACTTTATCTCCTGCTTTTAGTTTTTCACCTTTCGCAGCCTTCTCTTCCAGACATTCATATCCTGCTTCCTGTGCCTCTTTGATGATCTGTGTCACACATTCACGCTCTGTTTTACCTGCATCAAGGAAGTTACGATATTCCTTTGCAACCTTTTCCAGTTCTTTTTCTTC
>CAKSAW010000165.1 GCA_934437695.1 uncultured Blautia sp.
TCAGAAACCTATTCACAGGCCTCAGATATCGATTCTGTCAAAGGATGGCCCGCAGGTCCTAATATCGAGGGACAGTCCGCAGTGCTGATGGATGCAGTCACTGACACTATTCTTTATTCCAAGAATGCAAAGGATAAGCTCTATCCCGCCAGCATCACTAAGATCATGACTGCTCTTCTTGCATGTGAGCATCTGGATATGAAGGATACCATCACCATGTCACAGGAGGCAGCCTACGGGATCGAATCCGGAAGCTCCAGTATCTATGCAGAGACCGGAGAGGTTTTTACTGTAGAGCAGGCTCTGATGGCTCTGATGCTGGAATCAGCCAATGAGATGGCACTTGCACTTGCAGAGAAGACCAGCGGTTCTGTTAAGAAGTTCGTTGAACTGATGAACCAGAGGGCAGCACAGCTTGGATGTAAGAACACTCATTTTAATAATCCAAATGGTCTTCCGGATGAGACACATTACACTACTGCAGGTGATATGATGAAGATTGCAAAAGCAGCCTGGTATAATCCTCTGTTCCGTAAATTTGTAACCACACAGGTTTATGAGATCCCGCCAACCAACAAGCAGTCCGAAACCCGTTACCTCCTTAATCACCATAAGATGATGGAGGGACAGTCCTATGCCTACGATGGAGTCCTGGGCGGTAAGACCGGATATACAGCTGCAGCCGGCAACACACTTGTCACCTATGCAAAAAGAGGCAATTCCATTCTCATTGCAGTTGTGCTGAATTCTACTAACGGTGCCTTTCCCGACACAACTTCTCTGCTGGATTATGGATTTGACAATTTCGAGAAGGTGGACATGAATGTGGATACCCAGCCCATACCTGCAGCCTTTCTTCCATGTGAGAAGCATCTGTTAAAGGACTGTGGAAATTTGTGTTCCTTCTATTATATGAGGCATGTGTATGTAACAGTTCCCACAGGAACAGATGTGAGCCAGCTTGTCAGAAAGCAGAAGGTCCTCACCAATTCAGTAGGTCCTAAACGAATCAAAAGTAAATATTATTTAGACGGCCATATGGTCGGATATGGAATGCAATATGAAAAGGAGATCCTTTCAGATCTCCTTCTCAACACTTCTTTTTAGTTTTCGCCTGAGGCGGAGGACTTCCTTTCTTTCCCGGAGTTCCTCCGCTTCTTCTGTATCTGTGAAGCACAGTGTTTTCACAGCAAAGTATTTCTCTTCTTCTGTTTTCCGGATACGGATCTTTCCTTTTATCAGTCCATGCTCCTCACATGAGGAAATGCTGTAATAAACCTTAGGATTATTCATAAACCAGCGGAGTTTTCGCTTTGCATAGAGATGACAGACAGGGCATCTGGTGCTTGTCACTTCACGGTCCTTCATAACCTTCTCTCTTGTGGCAAATTCTCTGGATACATATTTATCATGATCCGGATAGGAAATATGAATCTCATCTTTCTTCTTCCTGGGATTCTGGTAAACGTCCAGGGAGGGATGGTTGATAATGATAACATTATTAATTTCCTTCAGAACCTCTGCTGTATATCTGGCATCTGCAAGTGCCCTGTGAAATCCCTGGGACTTTCCTATTTTCAACTCATCTATTGCGTGCTCCAGAGCACATCTGTGGGTACCGTCATCATAGCTGATGCTGTACAGCTTCTGCACATCATAATAGGTCACAGGTCCGGGAAGCAATTCCAACAGGCCATAGAATTTCATATTTCTCTGAAGCTCCATCACATCCTGATTTCCCCAGGTAAAAAAGTACCAGTCTTCTCCGCACCATTCAATAAACTCTCTTACAGCCTGCTCAAATGGCACACCCTTCATAAGATCCTTGTAATCCACATGGATCACCTCATGAATACTGTCATGAATCCA
>CAKSAW010000166.1 GCA_934437695.1 uncultured Blautia sp.
ATAGATGCCGCATCCATTTCCACCGGAAAGATCATTATATGAGAGTCTGATATTGCTTCCTTTCATAACACCAATTCCAGTGCTGTTATATACCTGACCTCCAGACAGCCTGACAGTATTTCCTCTGCATGTACAATCCTCTGCCAGAGTAAGCTTAATTCCATCACAGTTTCCGCTTATTCTATTATTTCTGGCTGTAACTCCACGGACAATATATCTCCCGGCCGGAACTCCGTTTGTAGTTGGATTTGCCGTATTCTCAGGATCATCATCTTCTGAAGGGATCGATTCTCCTGCGGATCCCAGAGATACTTCACCTGTGATCCAGATACCATATCCATTCCACTGTTTACCATCTATTACAGTCGGATCCAGAACTGTGATCTGATTATCAGCGATCAGAATATTCTCTGCATACTGATTACCTCCCGAAGATACTTCCTGTCCACTGGCAGTATGGGCATTTCTGGTATAGAGAGAACGCACATAAACTCCACCGCCAACATTATCCATAGTATTTCCGGTTACCACTGTATCCTGATAATTCAGGCACCACACCGCTCTCTTTCTCAGGTTTGAAAACCGATTATTACTGATAGTAATATTCTTATAGGGTTTATCAAACATCATGCTGTGGCTACCGATCCCTGCAAAAACATCTTCAAATACATTATCCTTTATCACAATATTCTCGCAGACACTTCCATCATAGGGAAGATATCCGGGGAAAATCCTTGGCATACAGGCATCAAGCTGAATACATTCCTGACCGCCGCCCTCAAAGTTCTTCCAGTAGCCCTTAAATGTACATCCTGTGATTTCCGCATCCTTCACTCCCGCAAGTTCCAGAAAATGTGATTTAAGATTATTAAGAAATGTAACATTCTTCACAGTTACATTTGTAGCATGTCCGATCCTGAAACCCACAAATCCCCCTGGACCTTCCTTATCTTCCACACATTCATAATTTGAATCCCAGATTCCTCCATCAATGGTTATATTATGATACCCTTCATAACCACCTGCAGATTTCTGTGTTTCTCCAAGGCGAAGCAGAATTTCTTTTCTCGGTGAGGTTTTCGTTATCGTAGCGCCTTCTGCATACAGATAAATATTGCTGTACATATGCAGAGTTCCTGTAAGAGTATAATTTCCCGGCGGTATGATAACCTTACATTGTTTTTCGTCAGTCGCCTTATCTCTGGCCTGGGCCAGCAGTGTATTTAATTTTACAGTGATATCCTCTCCATCCTGTACATTCAGCACAAGTTCCTGCATAGTTTCCGGCAGTTCATCTGTATCCTCCGCCGAAAAGATTTCAACATCTTCATCACTGAAAACATTATCATCTCCAAATTCATTTTCTTCAGGATTCTCTGCTGACTGTACATCCGGAACTGAAGCCTCTTCAAAAGTCTCAGCATACTCCGGAGAATCTCCAAACATCTGTCCTTCTTCTGACTGAGCAGCCTGCACCTTCACACCGGCACATGGGGTCAGGCAAAGCTGCGCTGCCATAATGATGGCAAACATCCCTGCTGCTTTTCTCTTCATCATAGTCATAATCCTCCAGCTCTGTAAAAAAAGCAGGAACACCAGTGGCATTCCTGCTTGTAAATCTTCTATATATAATAGGAAGATAATTATTTAAGGTTAACCTTAGCACCTTCAGCTTCAAGTTTTGTTTTGATGTCTTCAGCTTCAGCTTTGGATGCGCCTTCTTTAACAACCTTCGGAGCACCGTCAACCATTTCTTTAGCTTCTTTAAGACCTAAGCCAGTTACTTCACGAACAACTTTGATAACTTTAACTTTGTT
>CAKSAW010000167.1 GCA_934437695.1 uncultured Blautia sp.
GCACAGTGGCGTACTTCTGCTTCTTTACCAATGATGACCGGACCGTTGATGCAGGCTGTAGGTGCTACTTTGGCACTCCTGGCGATCCATACATCTTCTGACGGGTGGTCGTATTCTTCTTCACTTAAGGTCTGTCCCAGTTTCAGAATGAAATCTCCGATCTCCGGTAATACTTCCCATGGATATGTTTTTCCTTCAAATAAATCCTTTGCGATTGTTTCGTTCAGATCCAGAAGGTTTGCAATTGTAAAATCTTTTAACATAATATTTTCCTCTTTTCTCTCGCTATGATGACATGTTTTCTTTTATCTGTCACAAATACACACTACTTTGCAGCAGACGGCTTTCTGCAGGTACGTGACCGTCCCGCTGCGGACGTTGATCTGCCTGTTGTTTTCGCACTGGTTTTTTCAGATGAATCCTTATAATTCACTGCTGCAGCATCAAAGAACTGCCTGAGATACGGCTGGATATTACTGTCCTCCACCTGTCTGGTGCGAAGACGCACAAAATGCTCCAGCTTGTCCATGTATTCCTGTTCTGTAATGCTGCCCTCTGCCACATAATTCAGTCCTTTTTCCCAGCTTGCAGTCAGTTCCGGGTTCAGAAGTTGTCTGATGGAACAGTTTACCACATCAAAGACCATCTCTCCAAGAAGTGTTGGAGTGATCACCTGGGTTTTCTTGTTCAGTGCCAGATATTTGATATTGCACAGTTTCTTAAGAATCTCTGCTCTGGTGGCACTGGTGCCGATTCCGCAGCTCTTGATCTGAGCACGTAATTCCTCATCCTCAATAAGCTGTCCGGCATTCTCCATTGCAAGAATCATGGAACCGGAATTATAACGCTTTGGCGGTGATGTCTCACCCTCCTTAATACTCAGACTGTCCACGGAAAGTATATCACCTTTTTTCAGATTCTGCAATGCAGCAAGAAGTCTTGTATCACATGCCATATCTTCTGAAGAATTATCTGATCCATTCTTTCCATTATCCAGATCAGAATCTTCATTTTCGTTATTCCCCGTTGTACCAGTTCTGTTTCCGCCACTCATGGCATCTGCTGCTTTTCGCTTCGCAAAAGAATTTGTGGCAACTTTTAAGTATCCTTCATCCAACAGTACTTTAAATGAAGAAAAAAAGCTCTCATTTTGGATTTTTGTCACAAGGCTGATTTTCTGATATACAGCAGGCGGATAAAAAATACATACAAACCTTCTTACAATAGTCTCATATACACGCTGTGCAGTAAGAGAAACACTTCTTAATGCATTTAATCCCTGCCCTGTGGGTACAATTGCATAATGATCTGTAATCTGCTTATCATTAACATATCTGGTCTTTGCCAGATTTTTGTAATTTCCCTGTTCAATAATGTGCTGTGCGATTTCCGCTGTATGTTCATAATTTCGCAGCCCGGAGATATTCTTATAAATCTCCTTCGCAGCCGCAGTCGACAATACACGGGCATCAGTTCTGGGATAAGTAACCAGCTTCTTCTCATACAGTTCCTGTACGATCTTCAGTGTCTCATCCGGACTGATCTTGAACAGTTTGGAGCACACATTCTGAAGCTCCGCCAGGTTAAATAAAAGCGGCGGGTTCTTGTTCTCTTTTTTTCGCTCAATTTTCTCTACTGTACACTGTAGGGGCTGACTTACCGACAGCTCCTGTATCAGTTTTTCCGCATAGACTTTCTCTTTAAATCCGTTCTCTTTATACAGATAAGGAGTCTGGAAATATCTGCTGCCTTCCACAGCCCTCCATTCCCCCTCAAAGTTTTCTCC
>CAKSAW010000168.1 GCA_934437695.1 uncultured Blautia sp.
TACGGAGAGATTGATATTACCATGAATATTCTGGAAGAAATGATGCGTAAGGTGCCGAAGATGCAGATCATAGTAAATGGTGATGATGCATTATCAGCATATCTTGCGATGGATTCAGGAAATTCTTATGTGACTTATGGAATCAGTAAACCGGTGATCAGATCAGCTGCAAATGAGATTCGTGAGGGCCGTTTCTGCAAGAGATGTGGTGAGAAGCTGGAGTATCATTTCTACCATTACAGTCAGTTAGGGGACTATTATTGTCCAAAATGTGGATTTGCAAGACCGAAGCCTGATTTTGATGCAGAGGATGTAAAGGTTGGTGATCAGCTCAGCTTTAATGTGGAAGAGAAACATATTGTGGCAAATTATAAAGGATTTTATAATGTATATAATATACTTGCTGCATATGCAGGCGTAAGGACTGCAGGATTTGCAGGGGAGCATTTTGAAGATATGCTCCGTAAATTCAATCCTGAGAACGGGCGTATGGAGCAGTTCCGCATTAAAGGGACAGGAGTGACATTGAATCTTGCCAAGAATCCGGCTGGATTTAACCAGAATATTTCAGCAGTAATGCAGGATCAGTCACCGAAGGATATTATTATTGCGATCAATGATAATGCACAGGATGGAACAGACATTTCCTGGCTCTGGGATGTTGACTTTGATCTTTTTGAAAATAGCACAGTGAGATCTATCACTGTAAGTGGTATTCGCTGTCAGGATATGCGCCTGCGTCTGAAATATGTAGATATACCATCTGTTCTTGAAGGTGATGTTGAGAAAGCAATCCGTGACAGAGTAGAGGATGGCACAGGCAATCTGTATGTGCTGGTAAATTATACAGCGCTATTCAGTACCAGAAACATTCTGAAGAAACTGGAGGGTGAGAAATAATGAAAATCACAATTGGACATTTATATCCGGACCTTCTGAATCTTTATGGTGACAGGGGCAATATCCAGTGTCTGATGAAAAGATGTCAGTGGCGTGGGATTGAGGCAGAAACCATTCCATTTGAGCTGGATGATAAGATAGATTTTTCGAAACTTGATATTGTACTTCTGGGTGGAGGTTCAGACAGAGAGCAGATGATTGTGTGTGAGAAGCTTCAGGAGATCCAGCCGGATTTCAAGGCTTATGTGGAAGATAACGGTGTTGTTATTGCAATCTGCGGAGGCTATCAGTTGCTTGGAAAGTATTACAAAACAGAGCAGGGAAACATGAAAGGACTGGATCTGGTAGACTTGTATACAGAGCAGGGGGAGGGCCGTCTGATCCAGAATATAGTTCTTAAGAGTGAGCTGTTTGACATGCCCATCGTTGGATTTGAGAATCATGGAGGAAGAACCTGTATCAATAATAACAAACCGTTGGGAAAAGTTCTTTATGGTGCAGGAAATGACGGCAAGTCAGGCTGTGAGGGAGTAGTATATAAAAATGTAATAGGAACATATCTTCATGGACCATTACTTCCAAAAAATCCTCAGCTTGCAGATTGGCTTATCAAACATGCACTGGAAAGAAAATATGGAAAAGAGATAGAACTTACACCATTAGATGACAGTCAGGAAAAAGAAGCAAATGACTATATATACCACAGATTTGTAAGAGGATAATTATGGCGAAATCATGTAATCAAAAAGGAAAAATCCTGTATCTGCAGAAAATGTTGTCTGAGACAACCAGTGAAAACCCTGTTACAATGCAGGAAATCCTGGCGAAACTGGAAGAACAGGGCATTCGTGCTGAGAGAAAGAGTATTTATGATGATCTGGAGAC
>CAKSAW010000169.1 GCA_934437695.1 uncultured Blautia sp.
TTCTTCAGTTTCCCGTATTCTGAAAAACCTTTCGGTCTTTTCATCAGAAATAGGTTACATCCTGTGAACCTCTTGATAAACCGGTCATTCCTGTACGTGCAAGTTCGAGAATCTCGTAATCGCCCATCAGCTCAAGAAATGCCTCGAGTTTATTATGGTTGCCTGTCATCTCCAGTATCATGGAATCCACACTTACGTCTGCAACTTTTGCATGGAAAACATCCGCTATGGAAATGAGTCCCTGTCTCTGCTCCGGTTTCGCTGCCACTTTGATCATCATTAATTCATGACATACACTGTTGTCCGGCTCCAGGATCTTAATATCTCTTACATCTACAAGCTTGGCAAGCTGATTCGTAATCTGTTCCAGGATCAGTTCATCCCCACTGCACACAACGGTAATTCTGGAAAAACGTTCGTCCGCTGTCACTCCTCCTGTAATGCTGTCGATGTTGTAGCCTCTGCGGCTGAATAATCCGGATACTCTGGTTGTTACACCTGCAGTGTTATCTACCAACAGGGATAATACTCTCTTCTGCATGTTCCACCTGCTTTCAACGTGTATTCTTTCAATACGTTAATGTAATAAATAATCGGTATGGTTAACATTATATCAACAATCGTGATTTTGTCAATGAATTTTTCACACAAAAACAAATGTCTTTCTGCGACAGCTTTTGTAGAAATCATCCGATAAATTAACGGTACAGAAAATCCCTCATCATTTCTCAGATGAGGGATTAAATAATAACTACTTATATGACTAATAAATACTTATATCAGATATTTGTTTCTGAACTCTTCGATCATTTTCGGTTTCAGATAAAATACACTCTGGAAAAATTTCTCCATAGAACCATATGTCTTTTTCACTGTTTCAAACACAGCAGCCAAATACTCTTCTTTTACTTTATAGATGACCGGAAGCTTGTCCTCCATTTTTTCATCTGTCTCAGGCCAGGTCTGTACAAGTCTCTGCATATATGCCAGCCTTGATTCCATATAACGGTTTGTGCGCAGATAGTCTTCATATATCACATCTTCCTCTACTCCAAGCAGACTGAGAAGAAACGCGGTTCCAATCCCTGTACGATCCTTTCCCGTTCCGCAGTGCCATAAAACTGCACCTTTTTCCTGTCTCAAAAGGATATCAATAAATCTCGCATACTGTTTCAAAACAAGCTGATCTTCGCACAGATTCCTGTACTGTCTGATCATATATTCTTCTGTATTCTCCGGAAGCCCTGCAAGCATTTTTACAAATTGTTCTCTGTTGCTGATAACCTGTACATCCTCATCCACGATGGGTACATGATAGTATTCTACTTCTGCCATAATGGTATCCGGCTTATATTTTCTTTCTTCTCCTGAACGCAGATCTATTACTGCCTTCAGATTGTATTCTTCTCTGAGCCTGTTCTTATCACTCTCCGAAATATGATAAAGTTCCCCGCTTCTGAGAAGTCTTCTTGGCAGGATATGTCTGCCGCCATCTGCAGTGATCGCCCCCAGATCTCTGGTATTCGGCAGGCTCTGAAGAGGGATCCTGCCTCCTTTCGGGAAACCGGTCGCCATATCCGGGTTTAATATTTTAAGAATCCGGATACACTCATAGATTTCTTTTTCTGTCATATCGAACTGGTATTTCTTCTTACGTCTGGTGATAATTACAAGATAATTTACACTCAGCTGTCTGTCGTCACCTTCATCCGC
>CAKSAW010000170.1 GCA_934437695.1 uncultured Blautia sp.
TCGCTGTCTTCTTCCAGTCCGTTTGGCACATAAGTTCTTGTCTTATCAATATTTACATGGTCAAACAGATTTGTGTTCATGAAATAACGATAGCTCTGGTCATTATCTCCTGAAAGACCTTTGTACTCATCAAGATTCACAGAAGTGATCTGTGAGAAATCCAGATCTCCCTTTTTGTACCATTCGATCAACTGCTTATACAGACCAACCGGTGTAGAACCTGTAGCAAGTCCGAGAACTGCGTCTGGTTTCATAATAATCTGAGCAGACATGATATTCGCTGCCTTTCTGCTTACTTCCTCATAGTTTTTACCTGAATAAATAATCATAATCCCTCTCCTTTTTTGCATTTTATTGTTATGCAAAACAGATAATTTTGTCCGCTTTGCTGCTTACCCATATCAGTTAACTGCTCTGCAGTTTACCTTTAATAATTATAATTCTCTCTGATTCTATTTTCAATAATACAATTTCTTTAGAATCTTCTTTCAAATTTTATAAAATTCAGCTTCTCTGAGTTTCCGTTTTTTTCTATGTGTTGAAATTACTTTCTCAGATTTTATTTTTTAATGAAAATATTTACATTTATTATTGTAGGATAAATTTTACAGTGATATAGTAATCTATGCAATCTTCAGAAAAATTTGATGGTGCCGCTGTAAAACAGCCGGATACTTATACAGAAAGGATCTGACATGTCATTAAACAAACATAAGATCATCCCTTTGATCGAGTCTTATTACCATACATTTACTCCACTGGAAAAAACCATCGCCGACTTCTTTATCCATAATACGAACGAACAGGATTTTTCGTCAAAAAATATTTCCGGGATCCTGTATGTATCAGAAGCATCCCTCTCACGTTTTGCCCAGAAATGCGGTTTTCACGGATACAGAGAATTTATATATGAATATAAGCAAAGTCTTACTCCCGGTCCTGAAGAAAATATTCCCAGTTTCGAAGTGTCGGAATTTAATACTTACCAGGAACTTCTCAATAAATCCAATGCTTTGTTGGACACTGCACAAATTGCACGGATCACAAACCTTCTGGTATCCAGACCCCGGGTTTATGTTTATGGCAGGGGCAGCTCAGGACTTGCAGCCCAGGAAATGAAGCTTCGTTTCATGCGTATAGGTCTGAATATCGAAGCAGTCACAGACAGTCACATTATGAAAGTAAACTCTGTCATACTTGACGAAAGCTGTCTGGTCATAGGAATCAGCGTCAGCGGGCAGACAGATGATATCATCTCTTCTCTGAAAGCAGCACATCAGCGGGGAGCATACACGCTCCTCATGACTGCCAGACAGGACAGATCCTATCAGGAATTCTGTGATGAGACACTCATCTTCGCAAGCATGGAACATCTGGAGTATGGAAACATCATCTCTCCCCAGTTTCCTATCCTGCTGATTCTGGACGTGCTTTACGCTCATTATCTCCAGATTGACAGAAGCAAAAAAGAAGCACTGCACCAGTACACCATACAGACACTTCAGCCCATCTGATCAGATTGCTTACTACTGTCACAGGATATAATACTGCAGCAGATTGCCAAAAGGGACCGCATGAGTTTTTGATAACTCTGCAGTCCCTTTTTCTCCGGCTATATTCTTATTTATTATCCTTTACAAGACGGATCACATTCCATGATGCTTTATGCAGCATACTTGTCAATTCCCCATTGTCCATTGTTGTCTGCTG
>CAKSAW010000171.1 GCA_934437695.1 uncultured Blautia sp.
AATGGAACATCCGGTTCATTTGTGGGACCTATGAGAACAAAAGGCTCTCTGCAAGTCTTCAGATATTTCTGTATTCTGGAGCTGACTACTGCTCTGCTTACTATAATTCCGTCTACCTTTCTGTTTGCCTCCAGCCTCTCGATCTGTGATACATCTTCCCCATCAACCATTGAAATGATAATATCATAATCATGTGCTGAAGCTATCTCGCAGATTCCATTCATACAGTCTTTAAAAAAAAGAAATTCTGTGGCAACATAATCCTTTGGCATCAACAATGCAATATTATACGTCTTTTTCTGCGCCAGTCCCCTTGCAACAACATTCGGACGATAATCATGTTCCTTGATAAACGCAAGAACCCTGTCCCGGGTTGCCTGTCCGATTCGTCCTTTTCCTGAAATTGCCCTCGACACAGTTGTTTTGCTGACTCCCAGTTCCCGGGCAATATCATCAATTGTATATATTTTCTTTTCTTCTGTTTCCATAATAACACCCCATTACACAATCGATTATATTAAAAAGGAATCTTTCTTTTACTGATAATCCGCCATTTAATGATCCATCAATAAAAAAATGATTCCTTTTCCTTTTTTTAAAGAAGATATACCGGAAGTTCATCTTTGATGAGAACAGGTCCCTCTATTGTTTCTTTTTTATCCGCTGTAACAAATACTGCTTCCAGCTTTTCTGCTTCCTGTGTGGAAATAACAGATGTTTTTACTGTTTTTTTTGCTCCTGCATTGGCTGCACGCATAATGCTCTCTTTGCCTACTGACATAACTCCATGACCTCCTCTGCCAATTTCATATATTCTTTCGCACTTCTGCTTGATTTTTTATATTCTACAACCGGAATACTGTTATCCTGAGACCATTCTATGGAACTGTCTACCCTGATAATCTGTTCAAACACATGAATATTTTCCAATCCATGTAAGGTTTCCATAGTCTGCTTAAAATAATTCTTTCTTGTATCTACTTTTGTAACTGCTATCCCGGCAACCTCCAGTTCCGACGAGATCTGCTTTACTTCATTAAGGAACTCAAACATATTTGCAAGTCCAAACATTCCCCATGGACTTGCCTCTACAGGAATGATCACTTTATCTGAGGCACACAGAATGTTCATAACCCAGCCTCCAAGTGTAGGCGGGGCATCGATCAGAATATAATCATAGATTCCTGTTTCTTTAATCTTTCCAAGACACTTGCGAAGGATAAATTCTCTCTGCCATTTTGTAAAAAGCTCATACTCTATCGAACTCATCAATGTGGAAGATGGGATCAGATCCAGATTCTCATAAGGAGTATGTACCACATAATCACTCAGATCTTCCTGCTTTTTAATAGCATAATACAAATTCTTCTCCCCTGCTGCATGCTCCAGAACCCAGTCTTCTGAAAAAAAAGCAAGCGAAAGATTCAACTGCATATCTCCATCGATCAGAAGAACCTTTTTTCCGGCCTGAGCCATCGCTGCTCCCAGGTTTGAACAGGTTGTGGATTTTCCACTTCCACCCTTATTATTTGTAAAACATATAGTTATGGTTTTTCTCATGGAACCGTCTCCTTTACATCTTACCTTAATTATTCTCATTATATGAGTTTTATTGTGCTTTTTCAACCATTTTCCCACAGACCAGAT
>CAKSAW010000172.1 GCA_934437695.1 uncultured Blautia sp.
AACTGTCAGGGACAGGATATTTAATTGCTCAGAGGGAGTAATTCAATATAAATAAGCATAACAGCAATTCTTATTAAAGGAGGAAAAAAGCATGGCTAAATATATAATGGCTCTGGACGCAGGAACAACAAGTAACAGATGTATCCTGTTCAATGAAAAGGGAGAAATGTGCAGCGTTGCGCAGAGGGAATTCACACAGTATTTTCCAAAACCAGGCTGGGTTGAACATGATGCTGATGAGATCTGGGCAAGTATGCTTGGTGTAGCCGTTGAAGCAATGAACATGATCGGAGCAACAGCTGAAGACATTGCAGCAATCGGTATTACCAACCAGAGAGAAACTACCATCGTATGGGATAAAGCGACAGGCGAACCAATCCACCATGCGATCGTATGGCAGTGCCGCAGAACCTCTGAATACTGTGACAGTCTGAAAGAAAAAGGGCTCACTGATAAATTCAGAGAAAAAACAGGTCTTGTTATTGATGCCTACTTCTCAGGAACAAAAGTAAAATGGCTTCTTGACAATGTACCAGGTGCAAGAGAACGTGCTCAGAGGGGAGAATTATTATTCGGTACAGTTGAGACATGGCTGATCTGGAAACTGACAAAAGGTGCAGTCCATGTAACAGATTATTCCAACGCTTCCCGTACTATGCTGTTCAACATCAACACACTGGAGTGGGATGATGAGATCCTTGCAGAGCTGGATATCCCGAAATGTATGCTGCCTGAGCCAAAACCTTCAAGCTGTGTATACGGAGAGGCAGATCCATCCTATCTTGGCGGACCGATCCCGATCGCAGGCGCTGCAGGAGATCAGCAGGCTGCTTTATTCGGACAGACCTGTTTCAATGCAGGCGAAGCAAAAAATACATATGGAACAGGATGCTTCCTTCTTATGAACACCGGCGAGAAACCGATCTTCTCAAAGAATGGTCTGGTAACAACAATCGCATGGGGACTGGACGGAAAAGTAAATTATGCACTGGAAGGTTCTATCTTCGTAGCAGGAGCTGCAATCCAGTGGCTGAGAGATGAACTGCGTATCATTGATTCCGCACCGGATTCAGAATACATGGCAAAGAAAGTAAAAGATACTAACGGATGCTATGTTGTACCTGCATTTACCGGACTTGGTGCTCCGCACTGGGATCAGTACGCAAGAGGAACTATCGTAGGCATCACACGTGGAGTTAACAAATATCATATTATCCGTGCAACTCTGGAATCTCTCGCTTATCAGGTAAATGATGTACTTGAAGCAATGAAAGCAGACTCAGGCATCGACCTGGCAGCACTTAAGGTTGACGGCGGAGCCAGCGCAAATGATTTCCTTATGCAGACACAGTCTGATATCATCAACGCACCTGTTAACCGTCCTCAGTGTGTAGAGACAACAGCAATGGGCGCTGCTTATCTTGCAGGTCTTGCAGTCGGATACTGGACAAGCAAAGAAGACGTTATCAAGAACTGGGCGATCGACAGAACATTTGAGCCGCAGATTTCTGATGAAGACAGAGAAAAACGCGTTAAAGGCTGGAACAAAGCTGTCAAATACGCTTACGGATGGGCAAAAGAAGATTAATTTTTCTATGAAAAAAAAGTAAAAAC
>CAKSAW010000173.1 GCA_934437695.1 uncultured Blautia sp.
GAATTTGAAGACGGTGCTCTTCATGCCATTGCCTCAAAAGCACTGGAGAAAGATACCGGGGCCAGAGCACTTCGTGCAATCCTGGAAGAGTATATGCTGGATATCATGTATGAGATCCCGAAGGATGAAAGCATAGGGGAAGTGGTGATCACGAGAGAGTATATAGAAGGAAATGGCGGTCCGAGGATTTTATTGCGTGGTCAGGAACCAATACGTCTGGAAAGCACTCATTGATCAGGCAGTGTGGCTGAATGCAATGTGACAGATGAAAAACAGGAACCATAAATGTAAATGAATATATTTTTAATATAACAGAAAGGGGAAGATATTATGGCAGCAGATTTTTTTGATGGATTAGTTAAGACGCTTTCAAAGACAACAAGAGAGCTGGGAAAGACAACAAAGGAATTAGGAACCCGCGCAGAGCAGACAATCGAGGCACAGAAATTGAGAAATAAAATTGTTGGAGAAGAGCATATCATTGAGAAGATCAAAGTGGATATCGGTGATGTTATCTACAGAAGACATTCCCAGGGTGATGGGATTGATAATGAACTGAGTTCTTTATGTCAGGAAATTGATCAGCATTATCTGAAGATCAGAGAATACAAGGACAATGCTGCCAGCATTAAGGGACAGAAAATCTGTCCGTCCTGTGAGAGAGAAGTAGATATTACAGTAAGCTTCTGTCCATATTGCGGAACACCATGTCCAACTCCTGAACCTGCAAAGAATGTGGAAGGTGATTCCGTACCTGCAGATGAAGATGAAGATGGGAGTAATGGGACGGAGGAAGAAGCTGTATCAGAACAGCCGGAAGAAGAACCACCAGTGGAAGAACAGTCAATGGAAGAGTCATCAGTGGAAGAGGAAAACGTGGAAGAGAAATAACTAACTGTGTAAAATAGTTTTTACAGAATTTCCCAAAGATTACATTATAATTAAAAATGTATTGCAAACTCATAGAAAATATGATAGTTTTATATCGAATCAAAAAGTATAGAAATTAAGAACAGGAGAGGGAAAGATGAAAAACAGAAAATTCAATCAGTTATTAGTCGCAGGCGTGATCAGTGCAGCTATGATGACTTCCGGTATCAGTGTCAGTGCAGCTGATTTTAGTGATGATACATCAGTGGAAGAACAGGCTATCGGATCCGGAGAAGAGGAGACACCGGATGTGGATGATGCATCTGAATTTCAGGCAGACGCAGAAGCGGCAGAAGCAGCATCAGCAGTAGCTGTCAGCAAGGCAAACTTCCCGGATGCAAATTTCCGCCAGTATGTTCTGGATAATATTGATACAAATAAAGATAAGAAGCTTTCAGCAGCAGAGATTAAGGCTGCAAAGACCATTGATGTGTCAGGACTGGGAGTTGCGGATCTGAAAGGTGTTGAATATTTTACATATGCAACGGATCTGTTTGCAGCAAATAACAAACTTACTTCTGTAAATATTACAAAGAATACAAAAGTTGCATATCTGAATCTGAGTAATAACAGTCTTGCAGGAACTCTGGATCTCAGCAAATGCACAAATCTTCGTGTAGTGAAGTATGGAAGCAATAAACTGACAAAGGTAGTAATGCCTTCCAAGAAATATCTGAAGAA
>CAKSAW010000174.1 GCA_934437695.1 uncultured Blautia sp.
TTCTGTGACTGAGACAGAAGACATCCGGAAAGTGCTGTAAAGGAGTTGGCAACACAGAGACCTACGATCGTGGTAAATACCGGGTTAATGGATGAGGATTTTACCATATCTGCATTATTTCCTGTTGCCCTGATCGCCAGACCAAGTCTTGTTCTCAAAAAGAATACAAGAAAAGCGATCACTATGATCACTGCGATAAGGGCGACTACAATATCCCCTCTGCCTTTCAGCGGTGTATTTTTCAGCGTTTCTTTCATCATAGAAAATACTGTATCTGTTCTGTTCATATTGATCAGGGAAGAACCTCCCATCACAGCAATATTCACAGAATAAAGGGCTGTATTAACAATAATTCCTGCCAGAAGACTGTCAACGCCCAGCTTTGTCTGAAGTATGGCCGTCACAAAGCCTGAGCATACACCTGCAGCCATGGCTGCAAAAATAGATAAGAAAGGATGTCCGCTGACTGCCACAGCCGCTCCCACTGCTGCTCCCAGTGTGAAACAGCCATCAGTGGAAAGGTCACAGACATTCAGCATGGAATAGCTGAGAAACAGGGCAAGAACTGTCAATGAACAGATCAGACCAAGCTTCAGCGCGGTCTCTCCCAGGGAGAGCATAGTCGCAATAGTCACGATAATTTCCTCCAGTTTGTATTTATTTTATTACATTCAATAAACAGCAACAGAAAAACTGCTGCTGTTCATTTCCATTCAGAAAATATTTTGTTCAAATCCATGTCCGATCAAAATACAATCCAAACATCTTTATTATTTTTCTACTTCATCAAAGCTCTCTGCTGTAACAATCTCATTTACCTGTGTGCATAATGGCTCAAAGTCCTTCTTAACTGTCTCAAGATCAAGTCCCAGTCCTTCACAGGTCTCTGTATTTACAGTTGCTGTACCATTGTCAAAGGTTTCTACAGGTGTTTCAGATGGATCTGCACCATCTACCAGAATCGCTGCGATCATATCTGCTGTCTTCTGTCCCAGGTTTGCATAATCCACACCATATCCAACGAACGCACCGTTTAATGCAAAGGAATCGGCTCCTGTATACTGTGGGATACCTGCATCAATAAATTTCTCATAAATAGAAAGTTCTGCTGTCATAATAGTGTTGTCAGTTGGTGTAAATACAGCATCCACTCCATCTGCCACCAACGCATCTGCTGCAAGCTGTACCTCATCTGTTGTGGTTCCTGTACGCTCTACATATTCAATGCCTTCCTTGTCCAGATAATCCTTGGCTTCCTGGATGGCTGTAGTGGAAGAATCCTGTCCTACATCATAGAGAAGTCCAATCTTTTTCACATCCGGATTTACTGCCTGGATCAGTTTCATAATAGAAGCTGTATCCAGATAATCACTTGTACCTGTAATGTTTGCTCCGGGTGCATCTAAATCTTCTACAAGACCGCTTCCTACAGGATCAGATACTGCGGAAAATACAACCGGTGTATCCATTCCTTCTGTTGCGGACTGCATACGCATTGCCACAGGTGTTGCAACACCTACCATTAAATCTACATTATCAGCCTGAAAATCAGAAATGATCTGCTCCATAACATTGGC
>CAKSAW010000175.1 GCA_934437695.1 uncultured Blautia sp.
TTGATGTCTTTCTTGATTGCTTCTTCGATGGAGCTCATTGTAACTGCAAAACCAGGTAATTCGATAGTTGTTTCTACGAATTTTTTGATGTCGATATTCTTGGTCACTTCTTTTACTGCTTTCTTTACAGTTTCTTTTGCTTCTTCTACAGCCGGAGTCTTCGCGATATCAGCAACAGCACCCTTTGCTTCTTCGATCACTTCTGAAGCCTTCACAGTTGTTGTCTCTACTGTCTCTTTCACTGTTTCTGCAGCCTTAGTTGTTGCTTCTTTGATAGTTGCTTTTGCTCTTGAAGTTGTTTTTTTTCTCATAATACTCTCCTATTCCAACTGATTGGTCTAACAGTTTCCTATTAACCCTACCACAAAATCCATATAATGTCAAATTTTTGTCAAATTTCACCATATTATTTATCTCCCATTATTATCCCTCATCATATCCAATAATTTGTCTGGCATATCCTATTCAACATTCTTCAGTGCTTCATCCATAGGTACTTTCTTCACTCTCCGAAATTCCAGCAATGCAACAATTGCATATGTGATGATTCCTGCAGCAAACATCTGCACATAGATCATGGGATCAATCCAGAGTGTGATCCATCCGGAAATACTTGACAACATCATCTCGCGAAACAGTATATTCATAACCACTGTCTCAACAGGCAGGCTTACCAGCAGACAGAGCACTACTACGATCGACGTAGACAGAATGTATAAGCTGCCAATCTCACCATTGGTGTAACCAAGGATTTTTACCATAGAAATGGACTGGGCATTTTTTTCAATGATAATCTTTGAAAGCAGATAGATCAGCACCATATAGATCATAATAGCAAATCCGTTGATCATTCCCATCATACTTCCCATAGACACATCCAGCTGTCTGGAAATCTTTGTCAGTGCATCAAGATCAACTACAGAGCCTGTGTACTGACTCTTGATATCTGTCAGTTCAGTATCTGAGAAATAGCCACTGTAATAATCATCTCCCAGTTTAAAAACATTATTCAGCTCGCTGCGGGGCATGAATACGCAGAGAGCAGCTGTATAATCATAAACTCCTGCTATTTTAAACGAGTATTTTTCCTTTTCGTATTTTTCTTTCAGAGTGATGATATCTCCCACATGAAGCAGGAATTTATCCGCATATGCGCTTGAAATATAAACTGCTGCACTTTCTTTTTCTGTATTTGCTGTATTCTTGTTACCTGTTTTTTCTTTATCCTCTGTATCTTTATCCTTCGTATTTCTATTGCTATTGTAAGTATCCTTCATATTGCTGAAGTCTATTTTTACATACCTGCTGTCCGGTTCAATCCCATAGAGCAGGACTTCCTCACTCTTATATTTCCTAGGCAGTGTATTAAGAGAATAAGCAGAAAATTCCTCTGCATCTTCATTATCTGTACGGGAATCCATATAAAACTCCAGCAGAGAGATCAGACCGTCAAATTTGTTTCCGCTTACTGCGCTAACCGGAACCTGAAGCATATACTGGTATTTTGCCAGCATATTATTCTGGATTTCCACCTGGTAATGGGACAGTGCCGAAGGAAGC
>CAKSAW010000176.1 GCA_934437695.1 uncultured Blautia sp.
TGTGAACTATCATAACATTTCAGGCGTCATCCTGCAAGCTTTTCATAAATTGCATCTGCAAGTCTGCTATGTCCCAGTTCATCCAGATGCTCCTGATCTGCTTCTCCGGGCCGGGCAAATTCCGAAGCCGGAAGGTAAGAAACATTTCTTCTTCTGGCTATTTTCTCATACACCCGGGGCAAATTCCGTGATACCGTAATAGAATTCTTATCAAATTCCGGATCAAAATCCTCTTCCCATATTCTCTCTCCAAGGTAGATGGGAGATACCAGTAATATTTCGGCATCCGGGTTTACTGTGTTGATCTGATCAAGAAGCTGTTCAATTCCCTGTCCGATCACTTCCGGGGTTGCGCTGTATACGCTCTTACAGTCATTGGTACCAAGCATAAGAACAATAATGTCTACCGGTCTGTGGCTCTCAAGGATTGCCGGGAGCATTTCTGTTCCTCTTCTTTCTGTGCGGAATGGATCATCGAATACTGTGGTTCTTCCGCAGAGACCTTCTTCGATCACCCTATAGCCTTTTGCTCTTACCTTATCATCTAATATGCTGGTCCAGCGGGTACCCCATCCATATCTCTGATCAGATGTTCCCGGGATTAAACCGTATGTATTAGAATCACCGAAACATAGGATTTGTTTCATGTCTTGTCACCTTCTTATCTGAATTATTTTACTGTTTTCATATCTATTTGATAGGAATACTATACATTCTTTGTTTTTATTTGTCAATCCCTTTTTACATTTTTCTTATTTCCATTTGTCAATCCTGTATTTTTTATATTTTGCAGGTGTTGTTCCTGTATATTTTCGAAATATTTTAATAAAATAACTCTGTGTAGAAAAACACAGGTATTCGCTGATCTGTGCAGCAGTATAATCTGAATAAGTCAGCATATTACAGGCAGCATCTATCCGCTCCTTTTGAATATAATCTACAATAGACATTCCCGTCTCTTTCTTAAAAAGTCTGCAGAGATATCCTGCACTGATCCCTGCTGCATCTGCTGTCTCTTCAAGTGTGATAGATGTATGAAGATGAAGATGTATATACCTGACAGCAGCTTCGATTGTTCTGCTGTAATGCTGTTTTCCATGTTTTTTTACTTCCTCTGTAAACCTCATAGCTGCTTTTTGTTGCAGCTTTTCTATAGAATCTTTACTCATACATTCTTCTACTGTCTGAATATATCCATCACTTAACGCATATGCCGTCTCCTCCGGAACACCACCTTCAATAGCAGCTCTGGTAAATAATGTGATTCCTGCAATAAACATGTTCTTACTGTTTCGCAGTTCATTTCTGGATAAGATTCCCGGAGTTCCATCCGGTTTTCTCTGGAGAATCTCCAGAATCCGGTCTGTCTGACCGTTTTTGACAGCTTCATACTGCAACCGCTCACTGGCATAAGAAGCATGCTTTTGGAGATTCTCACGCCGCTCAAACAAAGTATCCCTGCTGCGGTTTTCTGCGATTTGGTCTTTCTGCTGTTCATTTATTCCATTCATATTGATCCCTCTTTGTTATATTTT
>CAKSAW010000177.1 GCA_934437695.1 uncultured Blautia sp.
TTTCTGCACTCTCCTATGCGTTCGCCCATTTTTACAATAGTCTCATATCCTTCTTCTGTATTCTCGATCAAATCATAGTCGATACGGACTTTTCCCGGCTGAATGAGGAGGATTATTGTGGAACCTCCGAATTCGAAGTTGCCTTTTTCCTGACCTTTCTTTACTGTAGCAGGATTCTTATGGAGATTTGTGATTTTTCCTACCATCATGGCACCTACTTCCATCATAAGGATGGTTCCGAATTGCTTTGTTTTCAGTAACGTGTATTCTCTGGCATTTTCTTTGTATATGGGATATACATCGTTTGCTGCAGGATTTACAGTATGAAAAACTCCAGGCAAAGTTATATCTGCAGATTTTCTGCCATCTGCCACATAACAGTAATGATGATAATCATCCACTGTCAATCTGAAGATCAGTGCATAACCTCCCTCATACCTTCTGGCAAGAGACTCATTCTTTAAAAGCTGTCCTACAGCATACTCTGTATCTTTAATACTGAAACGGGAGCCCCGGCTGATCCTGTGTACAGAAAGTTTTCCGTCACAGGGACTGATCAGGATATTTTCACGCATATCGATCGGACGTTCTTCTTTTCGGATACGTCTTATGAAAAAGTCATTCCATGAAGAGAAGTTCTGTTTTTCGTAAATGCTCAGGTCAATCTTGTTGTTCTTTACAAAATCCGGTACAAATCTGGCAGAAAGTCTGGTATTAAGCAGGACCCCTGCTGTCTTTGACACGAAAGGTCTGATCAGAAGTTTCAGACAAAGTCTTCCGCCCCGGTCATTATATAAATGACGCAGAAATTTATCCTGTTCACTCTCTTCAATCGTGATATTTCCTTTTCTGTCAATATACTTCATTCGTATCTTCCCTCCATAAAAAAGTTTGTCACTGTCCGCTCTGGTTTCAGCAGCAAAAGTACTTCATAAAAGTATAGCCGCAGCCTCCCTGTTTCTCAGGAACCGCTGCGGCCAGTCAACAGTTATATTTATTTTATATCAAACGGAACATCTTCGCAAGTGCAAGTGCCACTACTGCAACCAGCAGGACACGCATTGGATTCTGCGGTTTCTTTACTTTAATATCCAGAATAAACAGTAATCCAACTATGATTACTGCGATATGTATGACGATCAGAAAATAAATCAGATAATATCTTCTCATCAGATAAAGAAAAGGCAGGATGATCGCCATGGATGTGATGGGAAGCCCCTGATAATACTGTCTGTTCTCAGCAGTTTCGCTCTGCCTTTTCGCCTCAGTAACATTAAAATATGCAAGTCGGATCACAGATGCCACACTGTAAAAAACCAGTGACGCTACTCCTCCCAGAGTATTCATACCCAGACAATAGCAGATCATCGCCGGGAAGATTCCAAAGCACACTACATCGCACAAAGAATCAATCTGGATTCCAAAGCTCTTCTCGTCATCTGTACGGTTTTTCTTTGTTCTGGCTATCTTTCCATCAAACATATCACACAGCCCGGAAAGTGCCAGACAGAAAATCGCTACTCTGAAGT